>NZ_JBEOZN010000168.1:0-18899 GCF_040298085.1 Streptosporangium sp. NPDC001681
ACCACCGCGGGGCCCACCCGCGCCGCGCGGGGGGGGTGCGCCATCTTTGGGGCCCCCGCCCGGGCGGGTTGCGCCCCCCCCCCCTCCACGTCCGCGACGTCGAACGCCTCACGCGGCGCGTCACACACGGGGCAGCGCCCTTCCGTTGTGAATATGGGAGGCACGGCGTCCTCGACCACGAAGGTGATCGTCTCGTGCCTGCCGTCCTGCCGCTCCACCGCGATGAAGGAGTGGCCGGAGTGATGGACGAGGCGGGTGGTGGCGCGCGGGGTGCCCGCCCTGATCATGAACTCGCCGGGGACCATGGTGACGTCCAGGCCGCCGCCCGGAACAGGATGGCCTCCTCGGGCAGCAGCGCCGAGTGCGTGGCACCGAGCGGATTCAGCAGGCGTTCCCGCATCGCCCGCTCCCACGTGGTGCCGCGCACCCGTGCGACCAGGGCGCCGAGCACGCAGTATCCGGCGTTGCAGTAGGAGAAGAGGACTCCGGGGTCGTGCACGTGGCCCGCGCCGCGCAGAAAGTCCACATACCTGTCCAGGCAGTCGTCGCCACGCCCGGTGTCCTCGAACAGGTCGCCGTCGAAGCCGCCGGTGTGGGTGAGCAGGTGCCTGACCGTGATGACCTTCTCCGAGCCGTCGGCGACGGCGAACTCCGGCAGGTAGTCGCGGACCGGCCGGTCCAGCTCGACCAGCCCCTCGTCGACGAGCTGCATCACGAGGGCGGCGGTCCAGACCTTGGTGGTGGAACCGACCTGGAAGACGCTGTCGGCCGTGGTCCGCACGCCGGTGTTCCTGTTCACCACGCCGGTGGTGACCTCGACGAGCTCGCCGCCCGCCCAGACCGCGAGCGCCGCACCGGGCACGCCGTGCCGCCGTGCCGCCTCGTCGAAACGCTCTCGCAGGTTCTCAGGCATGCCGGCTCCTCAAGCGACCTTGGGGGTGGCACGCACACCCAGGTGGATGTACCGCGAGCCGTCGGGGAGTTCGTAGAACACCGCCGACAGCCACTGCGGCTCTCCTTCCGGGCGGCCGACGAAGGTGACGTCGTCCACCGGCACCAGGTCGAACTCCATGGGCGGCCGCAGCCCGGCGAGGGCTCCGGTGGCCTCGCCGTACAGCGAGAGCCCACCGTCACGGACCGTCAGCGTCATCCGGCTGCCCGCCCGCTCGTACACGCCGGCATACCGCTCGACGTCGGTCTCGAACGGCACGGCCGGCGGTCCCAGCACGGGCGGTACGGCCAGGCCGAGCAGCTCGTCGAAGAGCTCGGTGGCCAGGGCATGCTGGAACGCCGCGGTGTGGCCGCCGTTGGCCAGCACGCACACCACCGTCTCGGTGTCGGGGACCACCCAGAGCATGGCCGCCTGGCCGATGGTGTTGCCGCCGTGGGAGATGATCCGGCGCCCCTGCCACTCGTCCAGGATCCAGCCCAGGCCCCACTGCTTCCCGAGGGTGTGCGGGTTGGGGATGTCCACCTGCGGCTCCCACATCGCCCGCGGGTCGGCGAGCAGCCCGGTGCCCAGGTGCGCGCGGGCGAAGGCCACGACGTCGGCGGGACGTGCGCAGATCAACCCCGCCGGGCCGCAGGAGCGCATCAGGCCCCATGCGGGGGCGGGAACCCCGTCGAGGTGACCCATGGCGCCGCGGAAACGCAGCACGTCCTCCGGCAGGGTCCAGGTGTGGGTCAGGCCGAGCGGCTCGACGATCTGCTCGCGCAGCGCGGCGTCCCACCCCTTGCCGGTGAGGCGCTCGACGACGCGCCCGGCGATGATGAAACCCGAGTTGCAGTACGACTGGGTGGCGCCGAGAGGGTGGTTCTGCGCGAGGTCCGCGCAGGCCTCGACGTACTTCTCGATGCAGTCGTCACCACGGCCGGTGTCGAGGAACAGGTCCCCGTCGATGCCGGAGGTGTGCGAGAGCAGGTGCCTGATGGTGACGCTCTTGGTCACCTCGGGGTCGGCGACCCGGAACTCCGGCAGGACCTCGGCGACCGGGGTGTCGAGCGTCAGCTCGCCCCGCTCGACGAGGAGCATGATCTGGGTGGCGGTCCAGACCTTGGTGACCGAGCCGATCTGGAAGAGCGAGTCGGTGGTCGCCTCCACCCCGGTCTCCACGTTGAGCACGCCCGCGGCGAACTCGTGCACCTCCCCCTCGTGCAGGAAGGCCAGGCCCGCGCCGGGAACCTGGTACTCGGTGATCAGCTCGGCGAGACGGGCGTGCCAGCGACCGGGATCCACTGCTCCAGCCATTCGACGATCCTTTCGTTGTAGTCCACCCGATGGGACGGACGGCCGTTGAGGATGAAAAGGTGAGAGCCACCCGGGTAGCGAACCAGCCGTACCGGCACGTTCCGCTCGCGCAGCGCGGCGAACCACTGCTCGGCCTGGCCGACGGGGCACCGGTCGTCGTTCTCGCCGTGCAGGATCAGGGTGGGCGTGGTCACCTGGGCCACGTGGCTCATCGGGGACTGGGCCGCGATGTCGCCGCGGCACTCGTACGTCTTCAGGAGGTGTCCCGCGTCGGAGGTGCCGGCCATGCTGACCAGGTCGCTGACGCACCCGCCCGGGATGGCGGCCTTGAACCGGCCGGTCTGGGTGGGCAGCCGGCAGGAGATGTAGCCGCCGTAGCTGTAGCCGGTCACCGCGAGCCGGTCGGGGTCGGCGACGCCTTCGGCGACCGGTTGGTCGATCGGGCTCAGGAAGTCACCGGTGTCGGCGAGGCCCCAGGCGCCGAGCGCGGCGGTGTAGAACGCCTCGCCGTACCCGTCGCCGCCCCGGGGGTTGAGGGTGAGCACGGTCCAGCCCCGCGCGGCGAGCACCTGGTGGTAGAGGTGCACGCCGTCGAAGACCGGCGCCCAGGTGTTGTGGGGGCCGCCGTGCGCGTCCAGCAGGAGCGGTCCGGGCTCGGTGAGCGTCTCATCCCGCAGCACGAAACCCTCGACCGGTGTCCCGTCTGCGGCGGTGACCACGTAGGCCACGCTGCTCCCGCCGGGACGCAGCCGGGGGTCCGCCGGTATCGCGATGCGATACCGGCCGCTGAGGGAGAGGCGAGGCATGTCCGAACGTTAAGCCCACCCAGGCGACGCTTCTTCGGCCTCCACGACGAACCGGCCCCGATCCGTTGTGTCGTTCTCCAATCGCCTCGCGGGAGCGCCTGTTCACGGCCGTCGAAGCGCGCGTCCACCGGGGTCCGGAAACGGTTGTGCCGCCGAGCCGTGGCGGCCCGGCGGCACATCCGTCGCGAAACCCTACTCGCCGGTCTTCTCAGCGAGGGTCACCGTGACGGTCTGGGACTGCCCGTCCCTGACGTAGGCGACGGTCACCTGCTGGCCGGGCTTGAAGCCGCGGACGGCTCCGACCACGGTGGCCGCCTCGTCCACGGGCGTGTCGTTGATCTTGGTGATCAGGTCGCCCTGCCTGATGCCCGCCTTGGCCGCGGGGCTGCCCTCGGTGACCTGGCCGACCAGGGCGCCGCCCGCGTCCCCGGTGGCGTCGGTCACGCTCACCCCCAGGAGGGCGTGGGAGACCTTGCCGCTCTTGATCAGCTGCTCGGCGACGTGGCCGGCGGTGTTGATGGGGATGGCGAAGCCGACACCGATGCTGCCCTCCCCGCCGTTGGTGGCGATGGCGGTGTTGATACCCACCACCTGACCGGCGGCGTTGACCAGCGCGCCGCCCGAGTTGCCGGGGTTGATCGCCGCGTCGGTCTGGATGGCGCCCCCGATGGTGGTGGGGCTCTGGCCGCTCCCCTGCGGCCTGCCCCAGCCGGGCGGAAGCTGCTGCTGTCCCTGGTCTCCGCCGACGGTGAGCGTGCGGTTCAGCGCGCTGACGATCCCGGCGGTGACCGAGCCTGACAGGCCGAGCGGGCTGCCGATGGCGAGCACGGAGTCACCCACCTTGAGCCGGTCGCTGTCGCCGATCGAGGCCTTGGTGAGGCCGGAGACGCCCTCCGCCTTGATGACCGCGAGGTCGGTGGCCGGGTCGGTGCCGATGACCTTCGCGGTGGCGGTCTTGCCGTCGCTGAACTTGACGGTCACCCGGCTGTCCGGGCCCGCCTGGCCGCCGGCCGACACCACGTGGTTGTTGGTCAGGATCAGGCCGTCGGCCGACAGCACCACCCCGGACCCCTCGCCCCCGCCCGCGGCGGTCCTGATCTCGATGGACACCACGGAGGGCTGGACCAGCTGGGCGATGTCGGCGACCGTCGTCACGTTGCCGACCGGGCTGACGAGCGGGCTGGATGACGAGACCACGGTGGCGGAACCGTTGAGGCTCGTCGCGGCGAAGGCCCCTGCCACCCCGCCCCCGACGGCCATGGCCGCCAGCGCGAGACCGGCGCCGATCTTCTGCCCGGCGGTGAGCCTGCCGCGCTGCGTGGGGACCGTCACCGGTCCTCCGGCCTTCTCGGGGGCCTCGGCGGCGAGTTGCTCCGGCACCGGGTGGATCAGCGTCGGCTGCGGCCCGGTCTCCTCGCCGGCACGATAGGCGCCGGCGCGTGGCGGCACCTTGCCGAACTGGGTCCAGCCGTCGTTCCCGGGGGTCGCCTCGGTCGGTGTGTCCTGCTGCTCGTTCCTGTTCGGGTCCATGTCTTCCCCCACGTCCAACATCCCCCCGGCTCGACGGGGTGGAAGCCGGTGCTCACCGGTTGACATAAACGATGCCCGACGGCGTATAAGCGCAGGTTAAGAGGTTGATCCTAGTGATCGGGATCTTCTGACAACGGCTTTATCAGCCATGCTCAGCCCCTGGATGGCAGCTCGAAAATCTTTCTCGGCCACTCTTTCGGGGCTTGGACGGTCGAGGGGGACGATGATCATCTGTCACCCACCGGGGACCGGGCCGCCCGAGAAGTGGCCGCACACGATCTGCGCGCGGCGAGGCACGCGCACCCTCCACCGGCGTCGCCTCGCCGTATCCGTGCGGGCGACGCCGCGAGGAGGGGTGCGGGGGCGGGTCAGACCGAGTACTTGCAGATCAACGCCTGGCTGCCACCCTGAGCGTGGCCAATGTAGGCGTAGGTGGGGTGGAAGTAGGCGCACGCGGCGGAAGGGCTCCCGCTGCCCACGTAGGTGGTCTGAGTGCCGTTCCAGCGGTAGCAGCCCAGGCTGCCGTTGTAGAAGCCGACAATGGACGAGGGGTTGACGTTAGCCGCGCAGTACTCACCGAGCGAGAGCGGGCTGTACACGATTTCGAGAACGTCCGCGGAACGGGCGGCCTGCGCGGGGGCGGTGGAGACGGCAAGTGCGCCGAGGCAGGCGAGCGCGACGGTGGCGAGCGCGACGACACGACGAGGCATGAAGGACCTCCGGGATCCAGGAAGGCGTGCGACACGGAGAGAGGGGGGCTGAGCGTGACGGGGTGCAGCGCCGAGCGAGGTGGAGTTCTGCGCGATAGGGATACGCTGCGTCGATCACAGTATTAAATAGGAAACCTTCCTATGCAATAGGCGGTAATACGCCTTTCAGCGAGCCTTCTCGTGGTGCGGCGACCGGCCGGAGAGGGGCATGGCGACGATGTCGTCGTCGCGGCCGGGCGGGTCAGGAGCCGGCGGGCCAGTACTCGTCGCACAGGAGGCGCTTGTAGAGCTTCCCGGTGGGGTGCCTGGGCAGTTCCTCGCGGAAGTCGACGGACCTGGGACACTTGTAGGGCGCCAGCCGGGAACGGCAGTACTCGATCAGCTCGGCCTCCAGCTCCGGGCCCGCCAGGTCCATGGAGGCCGGCTGGACGACCGCCTTGACCTGCTCGCCCATCTCCTCGTCCGGAACGCCGAAGACCGCCACGTCCGCCACCTTGGGATGGACGGACAGGACGTTCTCGGCCTCCTGCGGATAGATGTTGACCCCGCCAGAAATGATCATGTACGAGCGGCGGTCGGTGAGGTAGAGGAAACCTTCCTCGTCGAGGTAGCCGATGTCGCCGAGAGTGGTCCAGCCCCGTCCCAGCGGGTCGCGGGACGCCTCCGTCTTGGCCTCGTCGCCGTGGTAGACGAACTGGGGGCCGTCCGAGAAGTAGACGGTGCCGTGCTCGCGCGGCGGCAGCTCGTTGCCCTCCTCGTCGCAGATGTGGGTGACGCCGAGCAGCGGGCGGCCGACCGTTCCCTTGTGTGCGAGCCAGTCCTGCGAGCCGACGTACAGGAAACCGTTGCCCTCGGTCCCCGCGTAGTACTCGTGGATGATCGGCCCCCACCAGTCGATCATCCGTTCCTTGACCGGGACGGGGCAGGGGGCGGCGGCGTGGATCGCGCAGGCCAGCGACGACAGGTCGTAGCGCGCGCGGGTCTGCTCGGGCAGCTTGAGCATCTTGATGAACATGGTCGGCACCCACTGCGAATGGGTGACGGAGTACTTCTCGATGAGCGCGAGCGCCTGCTCCGGGTCGAACCTCTCCATGACCACGATCGTGGCGCCCATCCGCTGGAAGCTCAGGCAGTAGCGCAGCGGGGCGGCGTGGTAGAGCGGAGCCGGGGAGAGGTAGACGCTGTCGGCCGAGGGGGCGAACAGGAACTGGATGAGCTGCAGCAGCGGCCCCGGCTGATCCAGCGGCGCCTTGGAGAGCATGGGCTTGACCCCCTTGGGCCGCCCGGTGGTGCCTGAGGAGTAGAGCATGTCCACCCCCTGACACTCGTCCTCGACGGGCGTGGCGGGGTGGGCCGCGACGGCCTTCTCGTAGGACTCGAAGCCAGGGGCGACACCGTCCAGCATGAGCCTGAGCCCGACCTGGGGCGTGAGATCGGTGATGGAGACCGCCACGTCCGCGAGGGCCGCCGAGGAGATGAAGACCCGGGCCCCGCAGTTGTCGACGATGTAGGCGAGCTCGTCGGTCTTCAGGCGCGAGCTGATGGCCGTGTAGTACAGGCCCGAGCGGTGCGCGGCCCAGGCGACCACCAGGAAGAGCGGATGGTTCTCCAGCATGAAGGCGATGTGATCACCCGGCCGCAGGCCGGCCGCGCGGAATAGCCGGGCCAGGCGGTTGGACTCCTCGTCCAGCTCGCGGTAGGTGACGACCCGCCCGGAGCCCGCCATGATCACAGCGGGCTTGTCCGGCGAAACTGCTGCGATGGCTCCCGGGTGCATGGAGCAGAACATTACTCGGCTTCAGGTTTGCTGAGAAGTACTCGAAAACGGCAGGGCCGCGACCTCGCGGACGAGGTCGCGGCCCGGTGAACGACGGTCTTTCGTGGCCGTGGAAGCACTCCCGCTCCCCCGGCCACCCCGGCTCACCCCGGCGTGGCCGCGCGATGGCAGAAGGTCATCGGCGCGGCCGGTCAGTCGCGCGCGAGACGGCGGGCGACGGTGTCGCCCAGGCTCTGCACGAGCTGCACGACGGCGACCAGCACGACAACGGTGACGATCATGAGGGTGGTCTCGAAGCGCTGGTAGCCGTAGCGGATGGCCAGGTCTCCGAGCCCGCCCCCGCCGATCGCCCCGGCCATCGCCGAGTACGAGATCAGCGCGACCACGGTCACCGTGAGCCCCGCGATCAGGCCGGGCATCGCCTCGGGCAGCAGCACCTTGCCGACGATGGTCGCCCGGCCGGCTCCCATGGCCTGGGCCGCCTGCACCTTGTCCCTGCCGACCTCGCGCAGCGCGGTCTCCACCAGCCGGGCGAAGAACGGCGCCGCGCCGAGCGTCAGTGGGACCACCGCGGCGATGGTGCCGATGGTGGTGCCGACGATCAGCCTGGTGAACGGGATCACCGCGATCATCAGGATGATGAAGGGCAGCGAGCGGCCCAGGTTGACGACCAGCCCCAGCACCCGGTTGAGCACCGCGGAGGGGAACAGCCCGCCCCTGTCGGTGGCGACCAGCGCCACCCCGAGCGGGAGCCCGAGCAGCACCGTGAACAGTGTCGACCACAGCACCATCTCGACGGTCTGGCCCGTCGACTCCAGCAGCATCGGGAACATCTCGTCCCAGGTCATCGGGCCTCCTCGACCAGCAGGCCGCGTTCGGCCAGGTAGCTGAGCGCGGCGGCGCGCTCGTCACCGGTGACGAGCAGGCGCAGCCGCCCCGTCGAGACGCCCGCCACCTCCTCCAGGGCCCCGCCGAGAATGTTGACGTCCACATCGAACTTGCGGACCACCTGCGACACCACCGGCTCACCGGCCTGGCCGGTGAAGGTGATCGTGACATTGCCCGGCTCCGGCTCCGGGAGGGGGAACAGCTCCGCGGCGAGCCGGGAGCCGGGCCTGGAGATCAGCTCGGGGATGGTCCCGGACTCCTCGACCAGGCCGTCGCGCATGACCGCGACCGAGTCGCAGATCGACTTGACCACGTGCATCTCGTGGGTGATCAGCAGGATGGTCAGGCCGAGTTCGCGGTTGAGGCTCTTGAGCAGGGCCAGGATCGACTGCGTGGTGCCGGGGTCGAGCGCCGAGGTGGCCTCGTCCGACAGCAGGACCGGAGGGCTGCCGGCCAGCGCGCGGGCGATGCCGACCCGCTGCTTCTGCCCTCCCGACAGCTGCGCGGGGTACGCCCCGGCCTTGTCGGCCAGCCCGACCAGCTCCAGCAACTCGGCGGTCCGCCTGGCGCGCTCTGCCTTGGCCACCCCCATGACCTCAAGCGGGAAGGCGACGTTGCCCGCGACGGTGCGGGAGGAGAGCAGCGCGAAATGCTGGTGGATCATCCCGATCCGCTGTCTCGCCTTGCGCAGGTCCCGCTCGGCCAGGCCGGTCAGCTCCTGACCCGCCACCGAGACGGTGCCGGAGGTGGGACGCTCCAGGAGGTTCACGCAGCGCAGCAGGGTGCTCTTGCCGGCGCCGCTCTGCCCGAGCACGCCGTATATCTCACCCTCGCGGACGTGGAGGTCCACGCCGTCGACGGCGACCACCTCGCGCCCCCGATCCTGATAGACCTTTCGCAGGTCCGACACGTCAATCACAGCTGTTCCTCAAAACGAAACGGGTCTCGGCAGGACTACGGGTGGGACGCCGACGGGCCTCCGGAGGCGGGGGCGGATGGCCCAGATGGCGCGGGAGGAGATGACCTGCCGAAAAGATCATGGTCTCGGGCCTTACCGACCACTTTCACGCCCGACCCAACGCCACCCCCATTTACCATCATTCCCGACATGTTATGTTAAAACGACCGTCCCTACGAGCGCCCGCGCCCGGCAAGGCCTCCGCGGGCCGCCGGGCGGTGACCATCGAGTTTCCGGTCGAGTCCAGCGTGCTGCCGAATCCGGTGAACGTGCGCCGACATCGCGCTAGTCGTGCCGGTACGGATCCCGCAGCGGGACGATCCTCCGCTCGAAGTCGTCCTTGATCGCCCGCATCCTCGTCCCCGGCGCGTAGAAGCGCCCTTTGGTCTCCCCGTACGGGGCAAGCCAGCCCTTGGCCGCCAGGTCGCGCAGGTCCCTGGCCGCCTGCCCCTGGCTGAGTGACTCGTCCGCCTGGTATCTGCTCCGGCGCAGCCGCCGGTTGACGAACACCTCGTAGAGCGCCGAGACGGTGCGGGTGTTGAGCCCGTCGGCGTCGACCTGCTCCTCCAGGAGCATCCACACCTCCCCCGCCTCGGAAAGCCTGCGCCGGACCTGCTGGGCCTGGAGGTGGTGGGCGCGCAGGCAGAAGCGCACCCAGTGCAGCGTGTCCCCGTGCGGGTTCCAGGTTCGTCTTCCGCCCGCGGCCAATGTCCGGTAGTAGTCGACGGTGTTCTCCGCGGTTCCCAGCCACTCCTCGATGGAGGAGAACTCCGGGGTGGTGATCCGCTCCCTGCCGAGCACCAGCGTCTGGATCGCCCGCGACATGCGGCCGTTCCCGTCCCGCCAGGGATGGATGCTCACCAGGTTGAAGTGGGCCATCGCCGCCCGCACGTAGCTCGGCGCCTTCAGGTCGCCCTCGTTGAGCCAGGCGACCAGCTCGGCCAGCAGCTCCGGCACCTGCTCGGCGTCCGGGCCCTCGTAGACGACCTCTCCGGTGGTGGAGTTGCGGACGTAGATGCCACCGGGCCGCACCGTGCCCGGGGTCTTGCCATGATGATGACCGATCATCATGAAATTGAGCGCGTGGAGCAGGCCCGCGTCGAACGCGAACACCGGAGCGCGGGAGAGCATCTGGATGTAGGTGAGCGCCTGCTGGTAGCCGGAGATCTCCCTGGCGACCGCCCTGGAGGTCTCCAGGGGCTCCTCACCGGCCATGATCGACTCGATGTCCTCGACGCTGGCCCGGTAGCCCTCGATCGAGTTGGAACCCTGGATGGCCCGCGCCTGGAGCTGGCGCCGGAGCTGGCCGTCCCAGCGATGGGTCTCCGCGAGGCGGTATTTCAGGTCGCGGCGCATCTCCTCGATCTCGCCGAGGACCGCTTCGTCGACGGCCTCCAGGGAAGGCGTTCCGTACAGCATGGACCCCATGTCACCATGACCGAATCATTCAGTCAATCAACTTTACGATTCGTCCATTTATATCCGGAGGGCCTGTTCCATCCCGTGACACGTGGATTACCGGAGCTTGGCCGATCCGGCATCCACCGGGCAGCCGGACGGCCCACCCCCTCGGGTGAGAGGGCGGGCCGTCGTGGGGGGCGCCGCTCAGGCGGCGGCGTGTTCGGCCACCTTGGCCGGGGTGAGCGCGATGTCCAGGACCTCGCGCACGTCGCTCACCGCGTGGACGGTGAGCTCGTCGCGGACGGCCTGCGGGACGTCGTCCAGGTCGGGCTCGTTGCGCGCCGGGATCAGCACCGTCGTGATGCCCGCCCGGTGGGCGGCCAGCAGCTTCTGCTTGACCCCGCCGATCGGGAGCACCCTGCCGGTGAGGGAGACCTCGCCGGTCATGGCCACGTCGGCGCGGACCTGACGGCCCGACAGCAGCGAGGCCAGGGCCGTGATCAAGGTGACGCCCGCGGACGGGCCGTCCTTGGGAACGGCCCCGGCCGGGAAGTGGACGTGCACCGAGCGGTCCTTGAGGGAACCGACGGGCAGCTCCAGCTCCGCACCCCGCGAGCGCAGGTAGGAGAGCGCGATCCTGGCCGACTCCTTCATCACGTCGCCGAGCTGGCCGGTCAGGGTCAGGCCGGTGTCGCCGGTCTCGGGGTCGGCCAGGGACGCCTCCACGTAGAGCACGTCACCGCCCGCCCCGGTGACCGCCAGGCCGGTCGCCACGCCGGGCACCGCCGTGCGCTGGCTGGACTCGGGAAGCGAGGACTCCGGCACGTTGCGCGGGCGGCCCAGATAGGGGACCAGGTCCCCCACCGTCACGGGCAGCTCGCCCTCGCCGAGCGCGACGTTGGCCGTCACCTTGCGCAGGATCCTGGCGATCGAGCGCTCCAGGGACCGGACCCCGGCCTCCCTTGTGTACTCACTCGCGAGCCTGCGCAGCGCGTCCTCGTCGACCGTGACGTCCTCGGCGGTGAGGCCGGCCTTGTCGAGCTGGCGCGGGAGCAGGTGGTCCCGGGCGATGGCGACCTTCTCGTCCTCGGTGTAGCCGTCGAGCGTCACGATCTCCATGCGGTCCAGCAGCGGGCCGGGGATGGCCTCCAGCACGTTGGCGGTCGCCAGGAAGAGCACGTCGCTGAGGTCGAGCTCCACCTCCAGGTAGTGGTCGCGGAAGGTGTGGTTCTGCGCGGGGTCGAGCACCTCGAGCAGCGCCGCCGTCGGGTCGCCCCGGTAGTCGGAGCCGACCTTGTCGACCTCGTCGAGCAGCACGACCGGGTTCATCGAGCCGGCCTCGCGGATGGCCCTGACGATCCGGCCCGACTGGGCGCCGACGTAGGTGCGCCGGTGACCGCGGATCTCGGCCTCGTCCCGGACACCGCCGAGGGCGACGCGGACGAACTTGCGGCCCATCGCGCGGGCGACGGACTCGCCGAGGGAGGTCTTGCCGACCCCGGGAGGGCCGGCCAGCGCGAGCACGGCGCCGCTGCGACGGCCGCCGACCACGCCGAGCCCCTTCTCCGCCCTGCGCCCGCGGACGGCGAGGTATTCGATGATGCGGTCCTTGACGTCGTCGAGACCGGTGTGGTCGGCGTCGAGGACGGCGCGGGCCGCGGCGATGTCGTACGAGTCCTCGGTCCGCTCGTTCCACGGGATGTCGAGGACGGTGTCGAGCCAGGTGCGGATCCAGCCGGTCTCGGGAGACTGGTCGGAGGTCCGCTCCAGCTTGTCGACCTCCTTGAGCGCGGCCTGGCGCACCTTTTCCGGCAGGTCGGCGGCCTCGACGCGGGAGCGGTAGTCCTCCTCCTCGGAGGCGGAGGTGTCGCCGTTCAGCTCGGCGAGCTCCTTGCGGACCGCCGCGAGCTGCTGGCGGAGCAGGAACTCGCGCTGCTGCTTCTCCATGCCCTCCTGGACGTCCTTGCGGATCGTCTCGGCCACGTCGATCTCGGCCAGGTGCTCGCGCGACCACTCGACCAGCTTCTCCAACCGGTCCGCCGGGTCGGCGGTCTCCAGGATCTCCGCCTTGCGCGAGGTGCTCAGCCAGGGAGCGTAGCCGGAGTTGTCGGCCAGGACCGAGGGATCGTCCATCTGGTTGACCGCGTCGACGACCTGCCAGGCGCCCCGCTTCTGCAGGATCGTGGTGGCCAGCGCCTTGTACGCCTTCGCCAGCTCGTGGGCGCGCTCGTCCGCCGCGACCACGGGAATGCGGGTGGCCTGCACCCACAGGGCCGCGCCCGGACCGGTCGTGCCGGTGCCCACCCGGACCCGGTCGACGCCGCGCAGCACGGCGGCGGGCTCGCCGCCGGGCAGCCTGCCCACCTGCTCGACGATCGCCCGCACGCCCACCGAGCCGTATCTTCCGTCGATCCGGGGAACGAGCAGGACTTCGGGCTTGTTGTCAGCGAGAGCCTGCGCCGCGTCGATCGCGGCCCGGACCTCGGTCTCCGACAGGTCAAGCGGGACCACCATGCCCGGCAGCACGACCTCGTCGTCGAGCGGCAGGACCGGGAGGATCAAGCTCTCACTCATGTGAACTCCAAGGGTTGAGTTGTACTCACTCAATTAATGGGAGCCCGAGAATGTTCCCGAGGTTGAGCGTGTTCGCTGTGAGCGATCGTAATCGTGTAATCGGAGTCATCGGCCGCCCTCTCCACGGTGGGGCTCGTCAAGCGGCGCACCCCCGCGTGCGACATCAAGACGCTCTGGCCCCGGCGTATCACCCGGTGTGGGGGGATACGCCGGGGCCAGAGCCCGGTCTCACCCGCCGCGTGCCCGCCCCCATGACGGACAACCGGTGTGAGCGCTCTCCCCTAGATCTCGCGCCAGGCCTGGCAGACGCCCTCCACGAGCACCCCGACAGCTGATCCCGCCGTCACCGGGGCCGCGTGGCCGGGTACTCGCGCGATGATCTGGGTGCCGTCGGCGAGCCGGAGCGTGACGATCGCGTCGTGGCCGTGAAAGTCGTAACCGGTCACGGTCGCGGTCACCGCCGGGCTGGTCGACGCCGTGGTGAGGCGGATCTGTTCGGGGCGCACCATGGCGGTGAGGCTCCCACTCCCCGCCGGTATCCCACCCACCGGGATGTGACCGAGTGCCGTGGACAGCACGGTGCCAGCCGCGCCTGGGCCGATATCGGTTCCGGCGGGCAGGAACACCGCGTCACCCACGAACGCCGCCACCCATGGGTCCACCGGTTCCCGGTAGACGTCGACCGCCGGTCCGCTCTGGATGACCAGGCCGTCGCGCATCACCGCGACCTGATCGGCGCTGGAGAGGGCCTCGCCCTGGTCGTGGGTGACGAGGATGGCGGTCGCCCCGTCGGCCCGTAGCGCGGCGCGCACGTCGCGCCGCAGGTCGGCGCGGAGTCCGGCGTCCAGCGCGCTGAACGGCTCGTCGAGCAGGATGAGGGAGGGACGCGGTGCCAGCGCCCTGGCGACCGCCACGCGCTGCTGCTGCCCGCCGGACAGGTGATGCGGCATCCGCTCGCCCTGTCCGGACAGGCCCACCAGGGTGAGCACTTCCTCGACGCGGTCCGAACGCCGTTCCTCCCGGTTCAGGCCGTACCCGACGTTGTCGCCCACCGACAGGTGCGGGAAGAGCGCGCCCTCCTGCGGGACGGTGACGACATGCCGGCGTTCCGGGGAGGTGTGCGTCCCCGGACCCGCGACGATCCGCCCGTCAATGGCGATCTCACCGGCATCGAGCCGTTCGAAACCCGCCACACAGCGCAGCAGGGTCGTCTTGCCGCACCCCGAAGGGCCGAGTACGGCGGTCAGGGTGCCGCTCGGCACGGTGAGGTCGACTCCGGCGAGCGCGGTCATCGCGCCGTACCTCTTGGCGATGCCACTCAGTTCCAGCCGGCTCATCTGGTGGACTCCCTGGTGAGGATGCCGGTGCGCGAGGTGAGCAGCCACGCGGGCACCGATGACAGCAGCACGAGCAACGCCGCGTAGGGGGCGGCGGCGGCGTAGGCCGCCACGGTGGTGTGCGTCCACAGTTCGGTGGCGAGGGTGTCGACACCCGTCGGGCGCAACAGGAGCGTAGCGGGCAGTTCCTTCATGCAGGCCAGGAAGGCCAGCGCGGCGCCGGCGCCGATCCCGGGCAGGGTGAGGGGCAGGGTCACCGTGCGCAGCACGGCCGGCGGTCTTCGGCCCAGTGATCGGGCGACGTCCTCCAGGACGGGTGGTGCCTGGGCCGCCGCCGCGGTGACCGCGGCCACCGCCAGCGGAAGGAACAGGGCGGCGTAGCCGAGCGCGAGCAGCCAGGTCGTCTGGTAGATCGGATAGGCGAGGCTGATTCCGAAGGAGACCAGGGAGAGGCCGATGACCAGCCCCGGCAGGGCGTGGCTGAGGTAGCCGAGACGATCGAGCAGTGTGGTCAGCGGGCTTGGCGCCTTGGCGGTGAGCACGCCCAGCGGCAGCGCGAGCAGCACGGTGAGCGCGGTGCCCGCGAAGGAGAGCCAGAGCGAGTTGCCCGCGGCGGCGGCCACCTCGGGCCAGGCCCCCGGCCGCGAGACACCCTCGATCATCCGGTGGCCGAGGCTCACCACGGTGACACCGAGGGAGAGTCCGGCGAGAGCGAGCAGCACGAAGGTGGCGGGCCACCGCGTCCGGGCGAGGCGGAACCGGGCCGGGGCCCGGCGGGCGGCGCCCAGATGAGCGTAGCGGGCACCGCGCTGGCGGCTCGCCGTCTCACCCGCGAGTATGAGCATCGTCAGGAGGACCAGCACGCTTGACAGCACCAGCGCCCCGGTCCGGTCGAAGCCCAGGTCGAAGGCGACGAAGATGGCCCGGGTGAAGGTGTCGGCCCGTACGATCGACACCGCACCGAAATCCGACAGAACGTACAGTGCCACCAGCAGCGCGCCGCCCGCGACCGCGGGACGGACCTGCCGCAGTGTCACGCCGGTGAAGGTGCGCCAGGCGTTTCTGCCCAGCGACCGAGACACCTCCTCCTGGGCCGGGTCGGCGCCCTTGAGCGCCGCGGCGACGGGTAGGAAGACGTAGGGATAGGAGCACAGCGTCAGCACCAGCGCCGCCGCCCAGAAGCCCTCGAACCCGTCCACGGTCGATCTCCACGCGAATGCCGCGATATAGGTCGGCACCGCGAGCGGCAGGGCCGCCAGGACCGCGAACGCGCGCCTGGCGGGCAGATCTGTCCGTACGACCAGGAAGGCCGAGCCGACCCCCAGCACGAGGCAACCGGCGCTCACCACCACCGCCAGGCCGAGGGTACGGAGCGCGAGTAGCGCGACTCGCGGGGTGAACACCTCCTCGGCGATACGCTCCCAGCCCGCTTCGGCCGTCCGCACGCCGAGATAGAGCACCGGGATGAGGGCCACCGCGACGGCCAGTACCGACAGGGCAAGCAGTAGCGGCCTGCGAGGACGTCCGGCCACCGGCAGGACACGCCCGAACGACCATGGGGTGGGTCCGTCGTGGCGGACCCGCTTGGCGAGATGCGGTCGCATGGTCAGAAGACGAGTCCTGATTCCCTGATCAACGCGATCGTGGCCCCAGGCCGACCGAGATCGTTGAACCCCACCGCGGGAACCTGAAGCGCGCCGGCCTCCCGGGCGAGGAACGCGTCCGCCGGAGACCGACCCCCAGCTGCGGCGGCGGAACCGCTCCCGGAATCGTCTCCGCAGGCGGCGGGCCCGAACAGCAGGGCACCCGCTACCGGTGCGAGCACGGCTTTGGGGGGTTCAGCGGGCATGGCGGTGTTTTCCTTCTGTCGATCGAGAGGAGTCCGATCACGGCTTCGACAACGCTGTAAAAGTTAGCCGAGCCTAACCTAAGGGTAGATTGGCGGCGAAGGCGCCCCCCTCGGAAGCCACCGCACCATCCGGCGCGCCCGGCTCCCCGCGGCACGCCCCACCCGCTCACGCCGAGAACCTCGTCCCCGCACGCCCCACCCGAAACTCGACGCGGAGGATGGCCGGTTTAATGACGAGGTGTCGTCATCGGCTTGACGGGAGGGTGCGATTTTTGTGACACTGCGTCATGAAAAGTTTCCTCGCCGCGGAGTGATCATGAGTGAGCCGCCGTTCTCCGAAGTCCTCAGGAACGCCACCTGGGGCGACCACGAATCCGCCGAGGACGAGAGCTACCTCAAGGCCCTGATGGCGGGCAGCCTCACCCCCGAGGCGTACGGCGAGATGGTCGCCCAGCACTACTTCGCCTACGTGGCCCTGGACGGCGCCGCACGGTCGCTCGCCGAGGACCCCGTCGCGGCACCGTTCGTCTTTCCCGAGCTCTACCGGGAGGAGGCCCTGGTCCGCGACCTGGAGACGATCTACGGGTCCGGCTGGCGGTCCAGGATCGAGCCCTCCAAGCCGACCCTGACCCTGGTCGCCCGCATCAACCAGGTCGCCACCTGGCCGGCCGGCTACATCGCCCACCACTACACCCGCTACATGGGCGACCTGTCCGGCGGGCAGTTCATCCGGATGGAGCTGCAGAAGATCTACGGCTACCAGCCGGGCGGCGGCATCGACTTCTACCTGTTCGACGGGATCGGCAGCCTGCCCCGTTTCAAGAACGAGTACCGGGCCCGGCTGGACGCACTACCCCTGGACGAGGCCGAGAAGCAGCGGCTGATCCGCGAGACCAAGCTCGCCTACCTGCTCAACACCGAGGTCCTGGGCGAGCTCGGCCGGGTGGCCCGGTCCGAGGTCGCCGCCTGAACCCGGTCGTCCCACAGCATGAGTGAACGCTCCGGCACGGATCTCCGTGCCGGAGCGTTCAGCCGTCCGGCGCCGATCCCCGGTCCCGGCAAAGCCCCCCAAGGCATACGGCACTCAGAAGGCGTACGGCCCGAAACGGCCCCAGGCCACGAAGGCGGCCAGCAGCAGGAGCACCAGGTTCATCGGAAGTGCCGAATACTCCTTGCGCCGGGCGTGCACGACGATGGCGCCGATCATCGTGATCACCAGGCCGGCGGCGGCGAGCGGGGTCAGCACGGGCAGGATGCCGGTGAGAGCGGGCAGGATCAGCCCGATCCCGGCCAGCACCTCAAGGATGCCGATGGCCTTGACCTGTCCGCCGGAGAAATCCTCCACCCATCCCCCCAAGTTGGCGATCAGCTTCTCGCGCGGCTGGGTGGACTTGGTGAGACCCGCGATGAGGAACATCGCGGCGAGCAGGCCCTGCCCGATCCAGAGGACAACGTTCATCAGGCACTCCGAAAAATAAGTGAAGGCACACCTTCGTTTGCCGCCACCGTAGCACAACCGCAGGGAACCCTTCACTTTGTAGAATCGGCTCATGGAAGCGTGCAAACGGCGGAGGTTGCGCAGGGACGCCGAGATCAACCGGGAACGGATCATGACAGCGGCGCGCGTCGCGTTCCGCGAGCGCGGGCTCGACGTGCCCCTGGAGGAGATCGCCCGCCGGGCCGAGGTGAACATCGCCACGCTCTACCGGCGCTTCCCCGACCGCGAGGCGCTCATCGAGGCGATCCTGGCCGACCACATGGCCGATTTCGTCGAGGCCGCCGAGGCGGCGGAGCTCGCCGACGACCCCTGGGAGGCGTTCGCCGGGCTGGTCGAACACGTCTGCGGGATGCAGGCCGCCGACCAGGGGGTGACCGAGGCCCTCACCACCTGTTTCCCCACCGCGGCGCTGGAGGCGCCGAGAGCACGGGCGATGGCGGCGGTCGACCGGGTGATCGAGCGGGCCCGCCGCGCGGGGACGCTGCGCGCCGACTTCACCGGTCAGGACCTTATGCTGATCATGATGGCCAACGCCGGGGTGCTCGGCTCCACCCGCTGCACCGCCCCTCAGGCGTGGCGGCGACTGATCGGCCTGATCCTCGACGCCTGCCGCGCCGACCGCGTCGGCCCTCCGCTCCCCCCGGCCCCCAGCACCAAGGACCTGCAGGCCGCCATGAGTTCGGCGCGCCCCCAGCGCTGACCTCGCGGCCGGACCCCAAACGACCTGACAGCCGGCGACGGCACTGTGCGACCATGGGGCCATGCCCCGGATTTCGGCCGCGACCATCGGCGAGCACCGCGCCCAGACACAGGACCGCATCCTGCAGGCGGTCTCGCGTCTCTCCCGGGAGCAGGGCATCGACGCCATCTCCATGACCGAGGTGGCGAACGAGGCCGAGATCACCCGCACCGTGCTGTACAACTACTTCCCCGACAAGGCCGCGCTGCTGCTGGCCTTCACCGAGCGGGTGACGCACTACTTCATCGACAGCTACGAGCGGGAGCTGCCCGAACGGGCCTTGCCCGCCGAGCGGCTACGGGTCTTCGTCAGGCTCCAGCTCGACGGGCTGCTCGCCCACCCCCATCCCGGCCCCGCCGACCTGTCCGCGGCGCTGGGCCCCGACGCCTACCAGCGCCTGGCCGACCATGTCGAGCCGATGCAGCGCATCCTGACCGGCATCATCGACAGCGGCGTGGCCTCGGGGGGCGTTCCCCCCCCCCCCGGGGGAGTAGGCGCCCCCCGACAACCCACCGCCAACCGCGCCCCGCGGGGGACCCCGCTGATCGGCGCGGGGGCGCCCGCGGGGGCGGCGGCGGTTGTGT
>NZ_JBEOZN010000169.1:0-18668 GCF_040298085.1 Streptosporangium sp. NPDC001681
CGTGGCGAGGATCGGTCAGGTGGTGTCTCGCAAGGCGGAGGAGGGAGCCGCAGCGTGCTGCGGTGACCGGCGACAACGCGGCGAGGCGCCGCCTGACCGACCGCAGTAGGCAAAAGATCCGCAGGACAGGGCCTAGGACGGAGGCCGGGTCATGGACAGCACGTCGAGCAGGTCGTCGAGCCGTTCCTCGGTGAGGGTGCCGTTGGCGACGTGGCCGCGCTCGATGACGACCTCGCGGATGGTCTTGCGCTCGGCCAGGGCCTGCTTCGCTATCTTGGCGGCCTCCTCGTACCCGACGTAGGGGTTGAGCGGGGTGACGATCGACGGCGAGGACTCCGCGTACTCGCGCAGGCGGTCGGTGTTGGCGGTTATGCCGTGCACGCACCGGTCGGCCAGTAGCCGGGAGGCGTTGGCGATCAGCCGGATGGACTCCAGGATGTTGCGCGCGATGACCGGGAGCATCACGTTGAGCTCGAACGTGCCCGAGGCGCCGGAGAAGGCGATGGCCGCGTCGTTCCCGATGACCTGGGCGACGACCATGGTCACCGCCTCGGGGACGACCGGGTTGACCTTGCCCGGCATGATCGACGAGCCGGGCTGGAGGTCGGGCAGGTTGATCTCGCCCAGCCCCGCCCGGGGGCCGGAACCCATCCAGCGGAGATCGTTGGCGATCTTGTTGAGCGAGACCGCGACCGTACGGAGCTGGCCGGAGAGCTCCACGATGGCGTCCCGGGCCCCCTGGGCCTCGAAGTGGTCGGGAGCCTCGGAGAACGGCAGCCCGGTGGCCTCGCGCAGCTTCTCGATGACCTTGACCGCGAAGCCGGGAGGGGTGTTGACGCCGGTGCCGACCGCGGTACCGCCCAGGGGCAGCTGGGCGAGGTGCGGGAGTGCGCCGCGCACCCGCCCGATGGCGTTGTCGATCTGCGTGGCGTACCCGCCGAACTCCTGGCCCAGCGTGACCGGGGTGGCGTCCATCAGGTGCGTGCGCCCCGCCTTCACCACGCTGTCGAACTCCAGTGACTTGTCCCGCAGCGCGGTGGCCAGGTGCCGTAGGGAGGGGAGCAGGTGGTACGACACCTCGGTCATGGCGGCGACGTGGATGGAGGTGGGGAACACGTCGTTGGACGACTGTGAGGCGTTCACGTGGTCGTTGGGGTGGACGGGGCGGCCCAGCCGCTCCTCGGCGAGGGTGGCGATCACCTCGTTGGCGTTCATGTTGGAGGAGGTGCCGGAGCCGGTCTGGAAGACGTCGACGGGGAACTCGCCGTCCCACTCGTTCTCCGCGACGTCGGTGGCGGCCTCGGCGATCGCCTGCGCCATCTCCTTGTCGAGCACCCCCAGTTCGGCGTTGACCTCGGCGGAGAGGGCCTTGATCAGGCCGAGTGCGGAGATGTGCGGAACCTCCAGCCCGCGCCCGGAGACGGGGAAGTTCTCCACCGCCCGCTGGGTCTGCGCCCGCCACTTCGCGCCCGCAGGCACCCGCACCTCGCCCATCGAGTCATGCTCGATCCGATACTCGCTCATACGTCCAGTCTGCGTCCCAGGGAGGGAATCAAACCGGCGGGTGCGGGTCCTTACCGGGGGAGTCCTCAGGAGAAGGCGGCCACCACCAGGATCATGATCACTACCAGTGCGATCGCGGCCACGCCCATGAGGACGAGGATGCCGATCGGGGGCTTTTTCGAGGGGGCCTGCCGCTCCCCGGGGGCACCGGGGGCGCCGGGGGCGTGCCGGCCGTTCTGACCCGCGATCGCGAACAGGTCGGTGCCCAGGCCGGGAGAGCGGCCGAAGACGCCGTCGGAGGACTCGGGCCCCGGCGGGCGCCAGGGCTGCGAGGACATCGGGGTTCCCGGGCCGGGGGGCCGGTCGCCGGGGAGCGGGCCGTGCGGCGGGGCGGCGGGAGCTTCCGGGCGTCCGGCGACGGGTGCCCCGAACTCCGGATCGATCGGGGGGAAGCCGTGCGGCGGGGTGGCGGAGAGGTCAGGCTTTCCGCTGTCGGGGAATCCGTGCTCGTTCTCCTGCCGCCCGAAGGCGCCCGGGCCGCGACCGGCGGTCGCGGGTCCCCGGGCGACCGGAGTCCCGAGACCGGGAGGGCCCTGTCGCCCCGGGACCGGCCCGCCCGGCTCCGCGAGGGGCGGGCTGTCCGGGTAGGGCGAGGCCGTCGTGCGGCCGGGGGCCGCGGCGGGAGGAGGGGAGGCGGGAGGTTCCGCGACGGGCGCCGTTCCGCCGGGGATGCGCAGGCCGCCCTTGGGGCGGATGACCACCATGGTGCGGTCGGCGTCGAAGCCGTCGGTGTCGTCCTCCTCCGCGTCCGGTGCGGCGGGTGTCTCCGAGGCGGGAGGGGGCGGTGCGGGGGCGGGAGCGGCGGGGATGGAGTCCGCGAGGTGCGAGGGGGTGTCCGCCACGGCCCGGAGCATCGCGCCCGCCTGAGCGGCCGTCAGCCGCGCCGTGTGGTCCTTCTCCAGCAGCTGTTCGAGCACCGGGCGCAGTGGCCCCGCCTGGGTCGGCGGGTCGACCTGCTCGCTCATCAGCGCGGCCAGGGTCTCCGCCACCGAGGCCCGCTCGTAGGCCGGGCGGCCCTCGACCGCGAAGTACAGCGTGGCGCCGAGGGACCACAGGTCCGACTCGGGTCCGTTGTGCTCGCCGCGGGCCCGCTCGGGCGCGGTGTATCCGGGAGAGCCGATCACCATGCCGGTCTTGGTGAGGCTCGTGTCGCCCTCGGCCTTGGCGATGCCGAAGTCGGTGAGAACCACCCGGCCGTT
Organism: Streptosporangium sp. NPDC001681; assembly: GCF_040298085.1. Classification (NCBI taxonomy): domain Bacteria; kingdom Bacillati; phylum Actinomycetota; class Actinomycetes; order Streptosporangiales; family Streptosporangiaceae; genus Streptosporangium; species Streptosporangium sp. NPDC001681. The sequence continues at coordinate 2,763 of NZ_JBEOZN010000169.1, forward strand.
CTCGGTGATCAGCACGTTGCCGGGCTTGACGTCGCGGTGCAGCACTCCCTGGGCGTGGGCCGCGCGGAGCGCCCCCAGCAGGTCGGCCCCGATCTCGGCGACCAGGCGGGGCGGGAGTGGCCCTTCCTCCTCGATCACCTGCTCCAGGGAGCGTGCCTGCACGAGTTCCATGATGATCCAGGGGCTGCCGTCCTCGACGATGGCGTCGTGGACCGTGGCCACCGAGGGATGACTGATGCGGGCGGCCGTGCGACCCTCGCGGATCATCCGTTCCCGAAGTTCGGCGCGTTGCGCCTCGCTGAGGCCGGGCTCCTGACGGATCTCCTTGATCGCGACTTCACGGCCGAGGGAACGGTCATGGGCTTTCCACACTGTGCCCATCGTGCCCCGGCCGAGCGGCGCGATCAGCTCGTAACGGTCCGCGAGCACGCGCATCTGCTGTTCCGGCATGAGAAGAAGATAGCCATTCCACCTTGAGAAGCGCTTTACCCGCGCTTACGGAGTTCCCTCGGCCAGAGAAGACGCGGGAGCATCAACCTTATAAGGGGTGTCATAAAACGGACAAATGGGCGATAGCTTGGCGAAACCTCCGCCGGTTTTCTGTGCACGCCCTCGCCGGGGCGCCGGTGCGCGCGAGGCTGGGGCACCGGTGCCGACATCGGTCCGGACGGCGGTCCGGACGGCGGCGGGGCCGACATGGGGGATGAGGGGCGCGGCGCCGACGTCGGCGTCGGCACCGAGCCGAACCGGTGCAGCCCGCGGTGCTGGGAGCGACGGCTGAACGGCGGAATCGGGGTCCCGCCGGACCCGCCCACGGGCGGCCTGCCGTCGGGGCGCCTGGCGGGCCTGATGTCGGGCCGGACATCGGGCCGTGCGGGTCTGACGTCGGGCCGGGCCGGAGGCATGGTGAAGGAATCCTCGACCAGCCCGCCGGCCGCCACCCGGGCGAGCATCAGCGAGGCCCGTCCGGTGTCGAGCCGGGAGTTCGGGTCGATCGTGAGAAGGCCCCGCAGCACCGGCGTCAGCGGGCCTGCCCGCTCCATGGGGATCGGCTCGCCACTGGTCAGCGCGGCGAGCGCGGCCGCGGCCGTACGGCGGCCGTGCAGGCCGCGGCCCTCGACGGCGGTGTAGAGGGTCGCGCCGAGTGACCACAGGTCGCCGGACGGGCTGGCCTTGGCGCCCAGCACGCGCTCGGGGGCGATGTATCCGGCCGAGCCCAGCACGATGCCCGCCTGGGTGATCGACACGTCGCCTTCCAGTGCGGCCAGGCCGAAGTCGGTGAGCACCGCCCGGTCGTCGGTCACCAGGACGTTGCTGGGCTTCACGTCGCGGTGGAGGATCCCCTTGGCGTGCACGGCGCGCAGCGCCCCCAGGACCTGGCGGCCGATCTCCGCCACCTGGCGTGGCGGCAGCGGGCCGTGGTCCTGCAGGAGCTGCTCCAGCGATCTGGCACGGAGCAGCTCCATCACGATCCAGGGGCGCTCGTCCTCGGTGACGACGTCGAAGACCGTGATGACCGAGGGGTGGGCGACCATCGCGGTCGCCCGTCCCTCACGTTCGGTCCTGGCGCACAGCTCGGCGCGGAGATCCTCGTCGAGGATCAGGGGGAGGCGGACCTCCTTGACGGCCACCTCGCGGTTGAGCAACTCGTCATGTGCGCGCCAGACAGTGCCCATGCCACCGCGCCCAACCGGCTCTGACAGCCGGTAGCGCGCTGCAAGAAGGTATCCGGGCGGCGCACGCATGTGGTGCAGCTTACCGATTTGCGTAATGAGACCAGTAGAGACCGGGCCGAATCTTCTTGCCAACTTCGGTCAGATTTTCGCGCTCGTAACTGTTGAGAAACGCTGCGTGATATCTGGCAAATTGCCAAGGGGCCACAACTTCTCCCGGTAATCGGGACGTATGCAGCGATACTGCAGGTAATAACCATATTTCCGGCATCGAAGGCCGCCGATGGGCGCCCGAGGTCGAGTTCGTCGACCTCGGGCGCCGGTACGACGGGGTCCGAGGAAGGCCGGCGGCGGTCAGCGACGGCCGATGCTCAGGACGGGCCCGGTCGTGTCCGTGAAGAAGTCCTCGCCCTTGTCGTCGACCACGATGAAGGCGGGGAAGTCCTCGACCTCGATCTTCCAGACGGCCTCCATGCCCAGCTCGGGATATTCCAGGACCTCCACCTTCTTGATGCAGTCCTGGGCGAGGCGGGCGGCGGGGCCGCCGATGGAGCCGAGGTAGAAGCCGCCGTGGGTTTTGCAGGCGTCGGTGACCTGCTTGGAGCGGTTGCCCTTGGCAAGCATGATCTTGGAGCCGCCGGCGGCCTGGAAGCGTTCGACGTAGGAGTCCATCCGGCCCGCGGTGGTCGGGCCGAAGGAGCCGGAGGCGTAGCCCTCGGGGGTCTTGGCGGGGCCGGCGTAGTAGACCGCGTGGTCCTTGAGGTACTGCGGCATCTCGCCGCCCGCGTCCAGGAGCTCGCCGATCTTGGCGTGTGCGATGTCGCGGGCCACCACGAGCGGTCCGGTCAGCGACAGACGGGTCTTGACCGGGTACCTGGTCAGCTCGGCGAGGATCTCCTGCATCGGGCGGTTGAGGTCGATCTTCACCACGTCGTCCGACAGATGCTCGTCCGTGGTCTCGGGCAGGAACCTGGCCGGGTCGGTCTCCAGCCGCTCCAGAAAGACCCCCTCGGGGGTGATCTTCGCCAGGGCCTGGCGGTCGGCGCTGCAGGAGACCGCGATGGCGACGGGGCAGGAGGCGCCGTGCCGGGGGAGGCGGATGACGCGGACGTCGTGGCAGAAGTACTTGCCGCCGAACTGCGCGCCGATGCCGAGCTTCTGGGTGAGCTCGAAGACCTTGGCCTCCAGTTCGGTGTCCCGGAAGCCGTGACCTGCGGGGGAGCCTTCGGTGGGGATGGAGTCCAGGTAGCGGGCGCTGGCGTACTTGGCGGTCTTCAGGGCGAACTCGGCGGACGTGCCGCCGACGACGATCGCCAGGTGGTACGGCGGGCAGGCGGCGGTGCCGAGGGAGCGGATCTTCTCCTCCAGGAACTGGAGCATCCGCTTCTCGTTGAGCACGGCCTTCGTCTCCTGGTACAGGAACGACTTGTTGGCGCTGCCGCCGCCCTTGGCCATGAACAGCAGCTTGTACTCGTCGGGGTGGCCGAGCGGGTCCTCGGCGTAGAGCTCGATCTGCGCGGGGAGGTTGGAGCCGGTGTTCTTCTCCTCCCACATGGTGATGGGGGCCATCTGGGAGTAGCGCAGGTTCAGCCGGGTGTAGGCGTCGTAGACGCCGCGGGAGATGTGCTCGGCGTCGGCGCCGTCGGTGAGCACGTGGCGGCCGCGCTTGCCCATCACGATCGCGGTGCCGGTGTCCTGGCACATCGGAAGCACGCCGCCCGCCGAGATCGAGGCGTTCTTCAGCAGGTCGAGGGCGACGAAGCGGTCGTTCCCGCTCGACTCGGGGTCCTCGATGATCTTGCGGAGCTGGGCCAGGTGGGACGACCGCAGATAGTGGGAGATGTCGTGGACGGCGGTCTCGGTGAGTAGTCGCAGTGCCTCGGGCTCGACCTCCAGGAACCTGCGCCCCGCGGCCTCGACGACCCGCACCCCCTCGGTGGTGATCAGGCGGTACTCCGTCTCGTCCGGTCCCATGGGAAGCAGGTCGGTGTAGTCGAACTCGGGCATCGTCGTAGGTCCTCCGTGCGGGCGCCGTTTTCCTAGAGGGTACGGCCCTCGCGATCGTGCCCGACCTTCGCGGTCGGGCGGGAGGCGACTCTCCCCTTCTCCATCCGAGCGCCAGGGGGCAGACCGTATGAAAACTACATATTTGGGACAAGCATTAATGGCATATGCGTCTTTTGTCCACACATGTCCGAAGAAACGAGAGAAGCTGGAAAGGGGCCGGGCCGAGCGTCCGGTGGAGGTTGGGAGGCATCATGGACATCGGAAACACCATCATGACCGGTGACATCATCCTGCTGATCCTCGTGGCCGTCTTCGTGGTGGCCGGTCTCGCCATATCGCTGATAGCCATCACGCTGACGAGCATCAAGGAGGGCAACGGGCGGACTCCCCAGTGGCCGGTGAGCTGGCCGGACTCTCAGCGGACCGTGCCCAGGCAGCGGATCAGCGCCGAGTCCGGACAGGCGATCCTGCCCCCGCACCAGGGGGCGGTGCCCCTGCAACGGGCCGACAAGCTCACCGAACGGGTCAGCCTGCCCCCGCAGGACGACGCGTCCTCGCAGGCGGTGAACCTGCCCCGGCAGCGGGTGCACCGGCTCTGAGGCCGATGACGATGCCGGTGACCACGAGCGTCGCGCCGAGCAGGTCGGGCACCGAGGGAGTACCGAGGCCGAGGATCGCGCCGGTGACGATGGCGCCGACCGGGATCAGCCCGGCGAACAGCCCCGCGGTCCCCGGGCCGAGCCGGGGCAGGGCGTCGTACCAGAGGAAGAACGCCACGGCGGTCACGATCAGCGACTGGTAGCCGAGGCCCGCGATCTCGGGTGCGGTCGGCACCCGGATCATCGCGGTGCCGTCCGCGAGCAGGCCCGCGATGACCAGCAGTGGCACGGCCAGCGCCGCCGAATAGGCCGAGACGCGCACGGCGCCCAGCTTCGGCAGCAGCGGGATGGCCAGCATGGAGAAGCAGATCTCGCAGCCCAGCGCGCCCAGTGACCAGAGCAGTCCGGCCAGGTCACCGCTGCCCAGCCCGGTGGCCACCGTCGCTCCGGTGACGACGACCGCCGCCGCCAGCAGGAGCCGGGGTGAGGGGCGCCCGCCGAGCAGGGCCAGTGCCAGCGGCACGGTGCCGAGGACGGTGCCGACCAGGGCCGGGCCGCCGTGCCGGGTGGCCTCGATCACGCACACATTGAAGATCACCAGCCCTGTCAGGGAGAGTGCCGCCAGCAGTGCCGTCTCACGAGGTGTGAGCCGCACGAACCGCAGCCCCGCCATCCGGGTGACCGCGAGAAGGATCGCGGCCGCCAGCAGGTAGCGCATGGCCTGGCCGCCGTAGACCGGATAGTCCCCGATCACCCCGGAGACCCCCGCCAGGGTTCCCACCAGGAACATCGCTCCCGCGGCCTCGCTCAGGCCGCGTAACTCCGGCCGGGAGGCGGTGCTGACATCCACGTTCATGTGCGGAATGCTAGGAAGTCAATGGCTCCCCTGTCGGGTCCAATGAAGCATCGAAACAGAGGACCAATTGGCCGATCTGCATCTCGTCGTCGACCGTGCGGCGGGCGGCGTCGCCGCCCAGATCGCCCGCGAGCTCCGCGAGGCGGTGCGGCGTGGGCGCCTGGCGGCCGGGGTCCGGCTGCCCGCCAGCCGTGAGCTGGCCAGGGACCTCGGGCTCTCCCGGGGGGTGGTGGTCGAGGCGTACGAGCAACTCGTCGCCGAGGGCTTCCTGATCTCCAGGACCGGGGTGGGCACCACGGTGGCCCCGGCCGCCGGCCGCCCAGCGGCCCTTCCCGGTGGCCTTTCCCAGCCGCCGGACAGCGCGCCCTCGCCCGCCGATCCCGGGCCGACGAGCCCTGCGGAGGGCCGCGAGCCGTATCACGGGCGCCGCTCCACCGCGCCCGACCTGGGGGCGTTCCCCAGGGAGCGGTGGCTGGCCTCGATGCGGCGTACGCTCGCCACGCTGCCCGTCGAGGCCCTGGACTACGGCGACCCCGGCGGTGTCCCCGCGCTCCGCGAGGAACTGGCCGCCTACCTCGGGAGGGTCCGGGCGGCCGATGTGGTCCCGGACAACCTAGTGATCATGGGTGGGGTGGCTCAGGGGCTGAGCCTCACGGTCCAGGCGCTCGCGGGGAGGCTTCCCCGGGTCCGGGCGCGGTACGACCTCGACTGGTTCGTCCAGCGGGTCGAGCACCCGGCGCCCTCCCCGGGCAGGATCCTGCTGGCGGTCGAGGATCCGGCCGGGGTGCGCCAGCTCCCGCTGCTCCGCGCGGCGGGAGCCGACCTGGTCGCCGTCCCCGTGGACGACGAGGGCATCGATGTCGGGGCACTGGCCGAGAGCGGGGCGCGGGCGGTGCTGCTCACTCCCGCGCACCAGTACCCGACGGGGGTCGTGCTCTCGCCCCGCCGCCGCGCCGAGCTGATCGAGTGGGCCGTCGCGACCGGCGCGATGATCCTGGAGGACGACTACGACGCGGAGTTCCGCTTCGACCGCGACCCGGTGGGCTGCCTGCAGGGACTGGCCGCCGACCGGGTGGTCCTGGTCGGGAGCGTCAGCAAGTCGCTGGCCCCCGGGCTCCGCCTGGGCTGGGCGGTCGCTCCGCCCCGGATCGCCGAGTCACTGCGGCTGGCCCGTGGTGAGCTGGACATGGGGTCGCCCGTCCTGGAGCAGTACGTCCTGGCCGACTTCGTGGCCACCGGCGACTACGACCGGCACCTGAGGAGGATGCGCCGGCAGTACCGTGCCCGCCGCGACGCCCTGGTGCTGGCCCTCGGCGAGCACCTTCCCGAGATCACCGTGCGGGGCGTCTCCGCCGGGCTCAACCTGCTCGCCGAGCTGCCGTACGGCTGGGACGAGGCATCGGTGGTGGACGGGGCCGAGGAGTGCGGGCTGGCGGTCGAGCCGGTGGGGCCGATGCGGTACGCCCCCGGTCCGCCCGCGCTGTTGATGGGCTTCGCCCGCCTGCCCAGACACCGCGCGGACCAGGCGGTCCGCGCCCTCGCCAGTGCCCTAGGGGCGCGCGGCGAGCTCCGGTTCCGGCTGGAAACCCCTGGCTAGGAACACGATCAGGGCCACCAGGACCACGGCGGGTACGAACGCCACGCGGACGTTCACCGTGTCGTTGAGGGTGCCGACCACGGCGGCGCCGACCAGGAAGCCGACGTAGTTGAACATGTTGACCCGCGCGATCGCGGTCTCCGCCCCGGCGCCGAGGCGCCCGGCGGCCGAGAACGACTGCGGGGCGATGACGGACAGGCCGATGCCGATCAGGCCGAACGACACGACGGCCACCACGACGCCGGGTGCGACGACGACGCCCAGCGTGCCCACGGCCGCGATCACCGCGCCCGCGCGGACGACCGGCGCGGGTCCGTACCTGCGTACCGCGAGGTCACCGGGGACCCGCGCCAGGAGCATGGTCGCCTGGTAGACGAGGTAGGCGAACGGAACCAGCCAGCCGCTCGCCGCCAGCGCCTTCTCCATGTAGATCGTGCCGTAGTTGGAGACCGCCGCGTCACCGACGTACAGGAACGCCATCGCCAGGCAGAGCGGGATGATCGGCCGCCACGGCACCCTGGCCGCCACCTGAGCGGCCTGCTCACCGGCCTTTTCGGCGTCCCGCCCGTAGAGGCGGGGGAGCATGACGACGGAGATCACCGCGCCGATCAGCACCGGGACGGAGAAGGACCAGCCCAGCTCGACGCCGAGCGCGCTGAAGGCGGAGTTGAATCCGGCGCCCAGCATCGAGCCGACACTCCACACGGCGTGGAAGCCGGTCAGCACGCTCATGCCGTACCGGCGCTCCACCGCGACCGCCTGCATGTTCATCGCCGCGTCCACCGCGCCGACGAACAGGCCGAACGCGGCGCTGAGCGCGTACAGCCCGGCGAGCTGCCCGTTCCAGCCGGACAGCGCCACGATGACGCAGACGGCGACCTGGGAGACGCGCAGGATCGGGGCACTGCCGTACCGGCTCGCCAGCGGGCCCGCGATCGCGCTGCCGGCACCGGCGATCACCGGCACGAGCAGCAGGACCAGGGTGAGGTCGCCGTCGCTGAGCCCGAACTTGTGCTGGAGGTCGATCACATGGGTGAGCAGGGTGGCGAAGCAGAGACCCTGGACGAAGAACGCCGCCCAGGTAGCCACGCGCGCCTGTCTGTCACGCGGGAGGGGCACGACGGCCTCCAGAGAACATGAGGGGGGTTCAAGTTCCCGTCAGGCTAAGTGCGCCGCCACCGGCGGTCAATGGCATGGCGGCCATGGGCGTCCACGACCTTCAGGTCGCCGAGGTTGGTGCTACTCGGCAGGTCAGGGCAGATCGGGGTCACAGAGGCGGGTTTGTCGCGCCGGGCGGTATCGTGGCCGAGTTTCCGGGCATCCTCGCCGTTGACCTCCACGCCCGGTCCGTAGGTGGCCGCCGCCAGATCAAGTCGTACACAAGTTGCTTCCAAGCTGATCACTAGTGCCGTCTGCGAGTATCCCGTCCGGTGGTGAACGCCACATCATGGGGAAGGGGCAAGATGAACGGCAACAAGAGATCACTGGTCATCGGCGCACTGCTGGGAATGGTCGTCGGAGGGTCGGGGATCGCGGTCGCGGGAGCGGTGGCCGACAGCGAGACGATCACGGCGTGTGTGAGCGCGAACGGGACGCTGCGAATTCCGGCGGGCTCCTCTCCGACCGGCTCTCCTGACCAGGCCATGGTTGCCCCCCTGCCCACCGGTACGGCGGCGCCCCGCGAGTGCCTGGACAGTGAGCGGAAGATCTCCTGGAACCAGACGGGTCCGGTCGGGCCTAAGGGTGAGGCGGGTCCGGTCGGCCCTAAGGGTGAGGCGGGTCCGGTCGGCCCGAAGGGTGAGGCGGGCTTCTCCGGTAGGGAGAACATCAAGAATACAGTCGTGTTCCCCGCCCACTCGCAGAGAGCGGTCAGTGTCACCTGCCCGAAGGGCAAACTGCCCGTCAACGCGAGCTACTCCTATGGGCGTGCCGACCACTGGTGGCTCGTTGACCAGATGGAAGTGGGCCACTGGGGACCGATCGATTCCTCCGGCGATGAGCTTGACACCTGGCTCTACCGGGGCACCAACCCCAACGATTTTCCCGTCAACGTTCAGCTGAACGTCATGTGCGCGGTCCTGTCCTGATCCACGGGCCGGGTCATGGTGGCGAGGTGAACCGGCCCGATCGCCGGGGGTCGCTCGGTCTCGCTCCGGGCGGCTCCTCGGGGGTTAGTGTCGGGGGGTGGAAAGTTCCCGGCCGCCCGCCAACCGCCGTCACGACCGTGAGCCCGGTCCCGCCGACCTACGGGCGGGGGACGCCGACCGCGAGAGGGTGGCCGCTGTGCTGGGCGACGCGCTCGCCGACGGGCGCCTGAACCAGGACGAGTACGAGGAGCGCACCGAGGCGGTCTACCGCGCCCGCACCCTGGGAGAGCTCTCCGCGCTCACCACGGACCTGCTGCCGCCCGAGGCGCAGCCGCTCCGCACCGACGTCCGTCCGGTGACGGCCTTCTTCGGCTCCGAGGAGCGTTCGGGCCGCTGGGTCGTGCCGACCCACTTCTCCGCCACCGCGATCTGCGCCAACGTCAAGCTCGACCTGTGCGAGGCGCTGCTCCAGTCCAGCCGGGTGACCCTGCAGGTCACCGTGATGGGCGGCACCCTCACCCTGATCGTCCCCGAGGGCGTGCGGATCGAGATGCCCGCCTCGTCCTTCATGGGGGGCAAGAAGAACCAGGTCCCCCCGGGCGCGCCCGACGGCCCGGTCATCGAGATCACCGGCGTCGTCACGCTCGGGAACATCGTGGCCAAGTCCCCTAAACGTCCTCGCCGACCCTGGTTCCGCCGCTGAGGTCACCTCCGGCTCCGGTTCCGATGCCGTTCCGGGATGCCGGACGACACCGGTTCCAGTGCCGGTCCTCAGCTGGCGCTGTCGAAGTTGATCGCGCTGTACGCCCGCAGCTTCCAGAGCTGGTGCTCGCTCTCGATCTTCCGGATCGTCCCGGAACGGCCGCGCATGACCAGGGAGTTGGTGATGGCCCGCCCCGCGCGGTAGCGGACGCCCTGCATCAGTTCGCCGTCGGTGATCCCGGTGGCCGCGAAGAACACGTCGTCGGACCTGACCAGGTCGTCGGTGCTCAGCGTGGCGTCGAGGTCGAGGCCCGCGTCCAGCGCCCGGCGGCGCTCGGCGTCGTCCTGCGGCCAGAGCCTGCCCTGGATGACGCCGCCCAGGCACTTGAGCGCGCACGCGGCGATGATGCCCTCCGGTGTGCCGCCGATGCCGAGCATCAGGTCGACACCGGTGCCCACCCGGGCCGCCATGATCGCACCGGCCACGTCGCCGTCGGTGATGAGCCTGATCCGGGCGCCGGTCTCCCGGATCTCCCGGATGATCTTTTCGTGGCGGGGCCGGTCGAGGATGACCACGGTCACGTCCGAGGGCTCGCCGCCCTTGGCGCGGGCCACCGCGGCGATGTTGTCGGCCACCGGCGCGTTGATGTCCACGGACGAGGCGGCCTCGGGACCGGTGACCAGCTTGTCCATGTAGAAGACGGCGGACGGGTCGTACATCGAGCCGCGCTCGCTGACCGCGATCACCGAGATCCCGTTGGGCATGCCGAGCGCGGTCAGCCGGGTGCCGTCGATCGGGTCGACGGCCACGTCGCACGCCGCGCCGCTGCCGTCACCCACCTGCTCGCCGTTGTAGAGCATCGGCGCGTTGTCTTTCTCACCCTCGCCGATCACCACCACGCCGCGCATCGACACCGTGTTGATCAACTGGCGCATCGCGTTCACCGCGGCGCCGTCGGCGCCGTTCTTGTCACCCCGCCCGACCCAGCGGGCCGCGGCCATCGCGGCCGCCTCCGTGACCCGGACCAACTCCAGGGCGAGGTTGCGATCAGGGGCATGCTCGCCCGTGGCAAGGGCGGCAGGAACGGACGTCTGATCAGACATGGTGGGAAACCCCTCTCGTGGCTAATGCAACGATCGTAGTTGGCGCCCCTCTGACCGGTCGGCGGAGGATAATGTGCCCACCATGAGCAGCGACGCAGGGCGGCTGGTGAGAGGCGTGGGCGCGCGGACCTCCGAGCGGGGTGCCGCCACGCGCGCCGCGTTGCTGTCCGCCGCCCGGGAGATTTTCGTCACAAGCGGATTCGCCGAGGCCGGGGTCACCGACGTGGTCGCCCGCGCGGGAGCGAGTGTCGGAAGTCTTTACCATCATTTTTCCGGCAAAGCCGACCTCTACCTCACGCTCTTCGACGAGTTCCAGGCCCGGCAGACCCAGCGGACCAAGCAGGCGGTCGGTGCGGCCAGGGCGGCGGGCGAGAGCGATCCGATGCGGCTGTTCATCGCCGGGGCCCGCGCCTACCTGGAGGGTTGCCTGGCCGAGCGGGAGATCTCCGCGCTGTTCCTGCGTGGTGACGGGCCGCCGGGGTTCGAGGTCATCGTGCGCGACCGGCTCCGGCAGTGGGCCAAGCGCAACGCCGCCCTGTTCGAGGGGGACGAGGGAGCGCTGGTCGTGGTCCTCACCGGGGCGCTCGCCGCCGCGGTCTCCGAGGTCGCCCTGTCCGACGACGAGGACGCCTCACGGGCGCTCGTCGAGGACGTGCTGGCCATCATCGCCCAGATCCGCCGCCCCTGAGGGCGGACCACCGCCCTGAACAGATAGTGTCGACAGTCGTGCGAAGGTTCACTCAGGGCTTCTACGGCTATGTGGTCGCGATGGCGGTCTGCCTGGCCGCCGTCGGTCTGTTCCTGCTGGTCACACCGCAGAGCAGGACCGAGCACATCCCCAGGGTCGACTACTCGATCGCGCTGGCCGACCTGCGCCGTACGGCGCCCTTCCAGATGTGGGCCCCCGAGCCCGTCGCCGCCGGATGGGTCCCGAACAGCTCCCGGAGCACCCGGGAGAACGGCGCCACCACCTGGAAGCTCGGCTTCGCCACCGCCAAGCGCTTCCACGCGATGCTCGCCCAGAGCGACGAGAAGCCCGCGGCCGAGTTCGCCAACAGGTTCTCCAACACCTCCACGGTCACCGGGACCGTCCAGATCGACGGCGTGACCTGGGAGCAGCGGGTCCGCGAGGACAAGAACCAGCGCTCCCTCGTACGGTTCCTGCCCGACGTCACGATCGTCGTCACCGGCACCGCCCCCTGGGACGAGCTGTCCGCTCTGGCGGGCTCCCTCAAGCAGCAGCCGAGGAACGACTCCTAGCCGAGTGGTTCCGAAGTGATCAGCGGGCGGCCCAGGCGCCGGGGATCGCCGCCGTGACCGGCCACGTGCCGTCCGCGTTCATACCGTGCTCGACGACTCGGCTGCGCGGCGCCTTGTCGAGTTCTTGATGTTCCCCTCCTCGGTCGAGACGGACCTGCTCGGGATGACACCGAGGCTTGGTGCCTCGACGTTCTCGATCGTCTCGGCGCGCCCAGCCGCTCCAGGAGAGGTCGGCCGCTCGGTCGTCAGCCGAGCGAGAGCGAGCAGCAGGAGTTCGCTGCTGGACCAGTCGGCGCGGTCGCCGCGGCCCAGTTCCACGACGTGCCGCATGACCTCGTCGGGGGCAAAGCCCAGCGCGGCGGCGATGTGTTTGGCAGCTTGCAGAAGTTCATGGTCTCGGGCCGCCATGAGGTGGTCCTGCCCTTCGGTGCGGCGGTGGCGGGTGACGCCTTCGGGGTAGATCTGGCCGGCTTCGAGCCGGGCGGTTCGACATCGGTCAGGGAACATCAAGGGTGTCCGATGCCAGGTCGGCGACGACTGCGATGTGGTCTGAGGGCCATGCTCCGCCGACGGGAGCATCGCCGGCGCATTGCACGGAGCAGACACGACCAAGTCCATCAAACGCCCGTGCCCGCTTCCCGTCCAGACTCTCCCGATGGGAGGCGACACGGACGACAAGCCCGGCGAACGCTCTGCCGGCAATCCACAACTCTCGTGAACGACCGGTTTCGTGAGGTTCGCCACCGCGGCGCCGGCCGCTTCCACCGAGCAGGCCGGCGCGGACGGCTACGGCCCATCGCGGACCCAGGCCGCGCCCGCGATGGCCGTGCCGGCACTCACCGCCTTCCTGCGTGAACCCGATGGCCAGAGGTCGAGACCGTCCTGCTCGCCGGGGAGCCCTTCGCCGAGGCGGCCGGCCGGGCCGAGGCCCGCTGGGGTCCGCCGGCCCCAGACCGGTTACAAGGTCGCCCTACTCACCGGCACGATCCCGCACGTGTTCGAATCCGCCCGTCAGGACGGGGCGTTTGGGAAGGATCCCGTCGCCTGAGGAGCGGCCCGTCAGGCGGCGGCGCAGCCAGGGGGTGAGGTGTGTCGCCGCCCAGCGGAGATCGGCGAGCAACGCCGTTCCGCTCCGGGGCAGGTCGGCAGGGGGAGGGGCGGCGGCGCGGCCGAGCGTGGCCAGGACATGGTCGGCGACCCGGCGGTGGCCCAGCGGGTTGAGGTGCAGGCGATCCTCGCTCCACAGCTCGTGACCGTCGAACGCCCGGTCGCCGAACAGGTCGACCAGGTAGGTCCTGCGCCGCTCGGCCACCTCCGTGACCAGGTCGTTCATCGCGATGATGCGGGGCCGCAGCACCCGGGGCAGCGGGAGTCGCACGCTCATGTCGGGAAACCGGAAGAGCACCACGTCCGCGCCCGATGCGCGCAGCCGGCCGACCACCCGGTCGAAACGGTCGTGCATCGCGGCCACGTCGAAGCCGCGCCGCAGCGCGTCGTTGCCGCCCGCGGCGACGCTGATGAGCGATGGGCTCATCGCGACCGCCGCCTCTACCTGCTCTGCGGCGACATCGTCGAACCTGCGCCCCCGAACGGCCAGGTTCGCGTAGCCGAAACCCGGCGAGCTGAGATCCGCTGCCACGAGATCCGCCCACCCGCGGAACGTGCCGTCGGGAAGCGGGTCGCCGACCCCTTCGGTGAAACTGTCGCCGAGCGCGACGAAGCTCGTCACGGGGTCCACTGCGGGTCACGTCCAAGGTGGGCGGCCAGCCGCTGATAGACCGATGCGCTGTCAGGGACCTCGACCAGGTGGCCGAACGCCTGCCCCGGTCCACGGCTCAGCGGCATTCGGAGCACCATCTCCAGCGCGGCCTCCGCCAGATCCGGGTCCAGGTCGCCGGGCCGGCCGAGAGCGCGGGCCGCGTCCCAGCCGTGCACGACGCCATCGATGAAGTGCATGGAGACGGCGAACGCGCCGGGGAAGACACCGAACTCGCGCACCTCCACCTGCCGTTCGAGCATGCCCTCAGCGGCGAACGCCTTTGTCACCAGGTCGACGGACCGCTGAAAATCCTCGTGGGGATCCGCACCGAGCACGCCGCTGTCCCACACCGAACGGTCGGGGGGAGTGCCGCTCGCGGCGGCGGCGAAGCCGAGATTTTCGCAGACCTGGTGGCGGATCAGCCCGTGCAGGGTCCAGTCGGCGCACGGTGTGGGCCGCCTGAGATCCTCGGGAGTGACAGCGGCGACGACCTTCCCCAACGCGTCGCTCGCCCGCCGGTCGAGTTCGAGAATGTCCATGCGGCTCACCCTAGGAGCGGGAGCGGCCCTACCTCAGTGCCAAAAACGGCCAAACTGATTGGGCCACTCTAGACTTGCCCTCGTGCACGTGAGCTTGGAAGGGCGCACCGACCTGGCCGGTCAGATCTACCAGCAGATCCGCACCGCCGTGCTCGACGGGCGGCTACGGCACGGTGAGCCGTTGCCCGCCACCCGCGAACTGGCCCGGGAGCTCGTAGTCTCGCGGAACACCGTGAGCGCCGCCTACGACCGGTTGGCCGCCGAGGGTTTCGTCGAAGGCCGGATCGGCGCCGGCACTTTCGTCCGCGCCGACGCCCTGCCGCCTCTGAGTCCCCGGATGGGCCACGGCCGGCTTCGGCCGCGCGCCGTCTGGCAGGGGATCTCCACGCCACGCGGCCTGGATTGGCGGCCCCGCTACGACTTCCGTCCCGGCCTGCCCGACGTTCGGATGTTCCCCTACGAGGCGTGGCGCCGGCTGGTCTCCCGGGAGCTGCGGAGCTCGGCCGTGGGCAGTGGCATGTACGGCGACCCGCTCGGCCACGCCGGGCTGCGCGCGGCCATCGCCAGGCACGTGGGCGTCTCCCGCGCCGTGCTCGCCGATCCCGGCGCCATCGTCGTCACCTCGGGCGCGCAGCAGGCGCTCGACCTGATCGGCCGGGTGCTGCTCGAACCCGGTGACCGGGTGGTTGTCGAGGATCCCGGCTACCCGCCGCCGAGGCGGCTGTTCGAGTCGATGGGCCTGCGGGTCACGCCGGTCCCCGTCGATGGCGAGGGCCTGGTGGTGGACGCGCTGCCCGCCGACGCCCGCGCGGTCTACGTCACGCCCTCCCACCAGTTCCCGTTGGGTATGCCGATGTCGCTGGCTCGCCGGATGGCGCTGCTCGCCTGGACCGAGGAGCGCGGGGCCGCCGTGATCGAGGACGACTACGACAGCGAGTTCAAGTACGGCGGGCGGCCCATCGAGCCGCTGCAGAATCTGGACAGGTCCGGCCGGGTGCTCTACGTCGGCTCGTTCTCCAAGGTCATGCTGCCGACGCTGCGGCTCGGCTTCCTCGTCGCGCCGCCCGCGCTGCTGCCGGCCCTCAGCGCGGCCAAGTACGTCACCGACTGGCACACCTCGCTCCCCGGCCAGGCGGCACTGGCCGGCTTCATCGACGAGGGACTGCTGGCCCGGCACGTCCGCAGGATGCGAACCGAGTACGAGGCCCGTCATCGGCGTGTCGTCCAGCGCCTGGCCGGTCCGCTCGACCTGGTGACCTCCGCCGCCGGGCTGCACACCAGCGGCTTCCTGCCGACCGGCCACCACGGCATCGCCCGCCGCGCCCGCGACGCCGGGATCGGCCTGATGCCCCTGTCCGACTTCGCGGTACGCCCGACCCGTCCGGGCCTGGTCATCGGCTACGGCGCCATCCCGCTGGACCAGATCGACGACGGGCTCACCCGGCTTCTCTCGATCATGGACACCGAGGAGGCACGAGTTCGCGCCGGTGCCCGCAGGTAGGCATCCGGTCGGCGTCGAACGGCCGCGCCGGGGTCATCGGCCGGCTGGGCGCCGTTGCGGAAGATCGCGGGGACCTGGATGCCGTCGGAACCACTCGGCCGGCGTCAGCCGGTCGCCGAGGGCGGGCCTAGGCCCTGTCCTGCGGATCTTGCCGTGGCGAGGATCGGTCAGGTGGTGTCTCGCAAGGCGGAGGAGGGAGCCGCAGCGTGCTGCGGTGACCGA
>NZ_JBEOZN010000170.1:0-18295 GCF_040298085.1 Streptosporangium sp. NPDC001681
GGCGGGGCTCGCCGTCCTGGCCGCCGTACGCGGATCGCGCGGGAGCCTGCGGGTCCTTCCGGTCCGGGTGCGCCGTCAGCGCCTGCCGGTCCCTCGGGTCCTGCCGGTCCCTCGGGTCCTGCGGGTCCTGCGGGTCCCTCGGGTCCGGGTGCGCCGTTAGCGCCTGCCGGTCCTGCCGGTCCCTCCGGTCCTGTGGGGCCCTCAGGTCCGGTTGCGCCAGCGGGTCCTCGTGGTCCCACCGGGCCTCTGGGCCCTGCGGGACCAGCAGGACCAGCAGGACCCTGGACTCCATCGGGAATCCGGCACAGGAAGATTGGCAGGCCCAGCCACCTGCACAGCGGGATATAAGCCGAACTGTCCGAGGTCGGCTGCGGCTGCAATGCGCCCTGGATGATTGCCTTGGTGCTGGAGAGGTCGCGGGCGTTAACCGTTCCGGGGACGGAGATGAAGCTCGTGCAAATAGTGGAAATCGTCAGAAGACAGGGGTCAACCTGCGTTCCCTTGACGGATTCGATTCTCTCGGGACGAGCCTGCGCCGAAGTCGAAAGTTGCGAATCGGCTGAAACTGGGACAGGGGAGTGCAGAAGAAGGACGGCCCCGGCGAGCGCGCCGCCCGCAAGGGTCCGTTTCATGAAAATAGACACGTGCGTTGTCTCTCCCGTTGCATTCAGCGAAAACACTGTGCGGCCATTCTTTGAACGCTCGGGAGGTGGCGGGAGAAGTGTCGATCGAATCAGGTGTGGAAGCTTGATGAGGGGTGCGCGTTTCTTTGCTTTCCGTAAATTTGAATCGCCATACAAAAGCCCAATATCCTTGTTGTGGCAATTAATTGGATAAGTAAATTATGTTCGCTCAAGTCGGACAACGGGCAGACTGGGCGGTGATTGAACGTAGGTCTCGACGCCGCCCGACACCAGCTGTGGGCCGAGGTCGGAGCCGTCATCGTCACCGTTGAAAACGCTCGCCCGTGGAGCGCGCTCCACCGCCGGGAAGTGCTCGTCGAACACGATCTTCGTGCGTCGTACGTGTAACGTTGCGTGATGTGCGCGGCCGGGAGGTTCCCGGTTCGAACGGGGCGAAGTTTTCGTGATCACCCGGAAGGGGCGGAAGGCGGATTCGCGCGGGCGGGCGACCAGCGGGCCGCCGGTTGCCGTGGCAGCGTTTCCTGTTTCCCCGGACGGGTACCACCGGGCAGGCCACCCACCACCCCGACCGGTCTTGTAGGCGACCGGTGGTGCGGCGGGAAGCCTGCCCGGTGCCGTTGCAGGCGGGTCGCGGAGCTCGAGAACGAATAGGGAAACGGAGCCTGGTCCTCCCCGGCTTCGGTCGTGGGGTGGGTCAGGACGGGATGGGGATGTGGATCCTGGGCAGGCTCTCGGGTTCCTTGCCGGGATAGTCTCCACCCAGCATGGTGGCCACTGTGTAGAGATGCCAGGCCTGGTTGGGCTTCTTGAGGACGGGTTCGGCGAACAGCGCACGAACCTCGTCGGGGTTGACGATGGGCGTCAGCAGGTCGAGGCGACCCAGGACATGGTCGCGTATCAGGCCGGTCAGCTCCGTACCGGGGCTGGTCCGCCAGTTCCAGCCACCGCCGCCGGTTTTCGGCGCGGTCAGCACCTGCGGCCTGCGCTGCCAGGGGTAGTACCGCTTCCCGGCGGTGAATCGCCACGGCTTGCCCTCGATCGGGATGTCCCTGAGCGACGGGGCCAGGACGCCGAGGAGTTCGTAGATGACCTCCTCCGACAGCCGCCAGGTCTGGTCGAGACCCAGCGCGGCGCGGACCACCCGGTTGTCGAGGAAGGGCCAGATCTGGTCGCCCCGGCGCAGCGAGCCCGCCCGCGACCCCGCGTGCCAGCGGCCGACCTTGTAGGAGATGTACATGTGGTCGAGCGCCTCCAGCGGAGCCCGCTCTCGCCACGGCTCGGCCAGCTCGCGGGCGTGCTCGTTGGCCGCCTCGCTGAACAGCGCCGGATCTCGCAGGAAGGTCACGTCCACCCGGCGGCGCAGCGCTTTCTCCCCCAGGTCGGTCTGGAGCAGCAGCAGGCCGCCGGCCCGCAGGATCTCGCCGCTCTGCCCGGACATGGTCGGCTTGGCGCTGTAGGGGAGGTAACCGACGACCGACTCGTACGCCGATGTCATGCCCTCGCAGGCGCGCAGCGTCTCGTAGGCCCGCGCGAGCGGGTGCTCGACGACGATCGCGTCCTTCTTCTCGGCGCGGGCCGGGGGGATGACGGTGTGCTCGACGTGGAGCGCCTGGGCGACGCGCCCGGCGAGGATCACGTCGGGGTGGGTGTCCAGGCCGTTGGTGGTCGCGCGCAGCGGGATGCCGGCCGCGTGCAGCACCGCGGCGATCAGGCGGCTGTCCCTGCCACCGGTGAGCGCGAGGTTCACCGGTTCCCCCGCCGCGCGCAGCGGCTCCACGGTGGCCAGCAGCGCCTCGGCCAGCTCCCCGACGAGCTCCTTCTTCCGCCTGCGCGACTCCGGTGCCGGCACGGCCGTCGGGAGCGGGGTCGTGGTGATCGTACGGGTGCCGCCCCTGACGGTCACCGACGAGGACGGCGGCAGCGCGCTCACCCCGAGGTAGGGCGTCTCGTCGGACAGGAAGTATCCCTGCCGGACCATCGACTGCAGCGCGAGCACGTCCCAGTCGACGCGCTCGCCGCAGGCGAGATGGACCAGGAGTGCCCGGCTGCCGATCACGTGCACGTCGGGCGTCTCGGCGTAGTAGACCGGGCAGACCCGGTGGATCGCGGTGGCGGCCGACAGCTCGCCCCCGGTGGCCCGGAACACCGAGAAGCACCCGCCGACCGCCTCGCTGTCCAGCGTGGTCATGCCCGCCAGCCGGTTCACGTCGTCCGGTGCGGCCAGGTAACCGTTCACCCCGGTCACCCGGTCATGCTCGGTCATCAGCGGCGGGGGCTGCCGCGAGTCGTCGGGCTCGTTGGTCCAGGCGAACATGGTGATGCCGGGGCGGTGCCACTCGCGCGACCTGATGACCTCCGGCGGCACGGGGAACGCGCTGTCGATCACGCTCCTGACACGGTGCAGCATCGCCTCCGGTATTCCGGCTGCCGGATCTTTGGCCGCGAGGCCGAGGTACACGCGCATGACGAAGGATCCTATGTCGCGTTTTTTCATGACGGCTGGGAGTCCGGCCGGACAGCATGGCCGAGATGAACGAGATGCTGTCACACGCCGTCACCGGTACGGCGACCGTGGCCCGCGGTGTCCGTGACGACCGGCTGGGGCCGCCCACCCCCGCGAGGACCTCGACGTGCGGGCCCTGCTCGGGCTCAGCGGGCGGGATCCGGCCTGGAAGCCCTGATCACGTGCCGAACACGGTTTGCGCTCGCTTGGGTCAAGCTCCCGGCGGGAGGCTGGAAGGAGCCGTCGTAGGGGGTGACACGCATCCCTAGGAGGCGACATGAAGTCACGCCCGCTCGCCACTGCCCTCGCCGCGATCGTCCTGCTGACCGCCGCCGCCTGCGGAGGGGCGTCGGACGGGAAGGGAACCGCCAGCCAGCCGATGCCCGAATCCGGCAAACAGGTCCCGCGGCCCTCCCTCGCCGAAACCGGTGGCCTGGCCACCTCCGGGATCGAGGACTCCGAGGCCGACGCCGCCAGGCAACGTGACACCGCCGCCGAGCAGATCTCGACCTTCGCCCTCGACGTGGACACCGCCTCGTACGGCTACAGCAGGCGGACCATCCAGGAGGGCAGGTTGCCGGAGCCTGGTCAGGTCCGGCCCGAGGAGTTCGTCAACGCCTTCGCGCAGGACTACCGGGAGCCGGACGACGACGGCTTCACCGTGCACATGGACGGTGCCCGTACGCCGGGGAACGGCGCCGCGCTGCTCCGTGTCGGCCTGCAGACCCGCAGGGCGGATGCGGAGGCCCGGCGCCCGGCGAACCTCACCTTCGTGGTGGACGTGTCCGGTTCCATGAGCGAGTCCGGCAGGATCGACCTGGTCAGGGAGGCCCTGCACAAGCTCGTCGACCAGCTCGGGCCCGGTGACCAGGTCTCCATCGTGGCCTTCAGCGACCGGGCGGACGTCGTCCTGTCCATGACCCCGGCAACCGACAGGGACCGACTCCATGCCGCCGTCGAGCGCCTCGCCATAGGACGGTCGACGAACCTGGAGGAGGGGCTGACCAGTGGCTACGCGGAGGCCGCGACGAGCTTCAGGGCGGTGGCGGTCAACCGGGTCATCCTGCTCTCCGACGGACTGGCCAACGTCGGTGACACCACCTGGCAGGGCATCCTCGCCCGGGTCGAGGAGGCCGCGGGCAAGAGGATAACCCTGCTGTGCGTCGGCGTCGGCCGCGACTACGGTGACCAGCTGATGGAGCAGCTCGCCGACAACGGGGACGGTGCCGCGGTCTACGTCAGCTCCGCCGACGACGCGCGCAAGGTCTTCGTCGAGCAGCTCGCCACCAACCTCGACCTGCGCGCCCGCGACGCCAAGGCACAGGTCGTGTTCAACCCCTCGGCCGTGGAGTCGTACCGTCTGATCGGCTACGAGAACCGGCGACTCGCGACCGAGGACTTCCGTGACGACGCCAAGGACGGCGGCGAGATCGGCCCCGGTCACTCGGTGACCGCCCTGTACGAGGTGCGGCTGCGTGGCGGGGCGTCGGGTCAGCTGGCCACCGCCACCGTACGCTGGCAGGACCCCGACACCCGCGATCCCGCCGAGGCCACTCGCGCCCTCGCGGTCGGTGACCTGGCGGCCTCGCCGTGGCGGGAGTCCGCGCCGAGGTTCCAGGTCGACGTGGTCGCCGTGGGCCTCGCCGAGTATCTCCGCACCGGGGAGGGGATCGCCGGAGCGGACCCCGGGGATCTCGCCGCCCATGCCACCCGGCTGGCCGCGTCCACCGAGGACCCCGCGGTGACCGAGCTCGCCACGCTGATCGAGAAGGCCATGTCGCTAAGGTAGGCACCCGCCCGCGGCCCGTACGCGACCTGCGGCCCCGAGGCGAGCCGGCCCTCATGGCGGCCCGCCTCGGCGGTTACAGGGTGTGGAGTGATTTCCTATACACTGGCGTGGACGCCGGGCAGGGCCCGGCGACATCGGTTGACACCGAGGGGCTATGGCGCAGTTGGTAGCGCGCCTCCATGGCATGGAGGAGGTCTGGGGTTCGAATCCCCATAGCTCCACTTCTCACGAAGGGCGGCCAGATGGCCGCCCTTCGGTGTTTTCCCCGACGAATCGCTCTCAGTCGAGCTCGTAGTCGAGGTGGAAGGAGTGGGCGCCGTCGTCGTTGACGATCTGCCCCCCGCCCCGGATGCCCAGTAGTTCCCCGGTGCCCGAGTCGGGAAGGATCGTCCAGCTCAGCTCCGACTCCCCGGCGTGTGCCGCGGCCGTGTGGTGGAGCACGAAGGTGCCCTTGCGGCCGTGCGCGGTGCCGGTGAAGCGTTCGAAGCCCGCGTAGGCCGCCGACGTCTCGACCGGGGCGACCGCGGTGATGATGTCCGTGCTGCTGGTGCCGACCAGGTCGCCGTCGAAGGTCTTGGTGATGTGGACGCGGGAGAGCGTGGCACCTTCGGCCTCGTCGTAGGGGTGCGGATCCCAGCTGTCGATGGTGAAGGTTCCGGTGGCACGAGGCATATGTGGGCTCCCTTGGAGAGGTCTCAGCTCTTGTGCTCATCCTGGCGCCTATACCTGTCATCTAATGTCAGATACGGGGCTCTCCATCCGTGACCGCGGCGGCGAGAAGGGGGCGCTCTAGGAAAGGCGCCATTTATCCATGTTCCAGGTGATGGTCGACTGCGCGGGGTTCGGGACGACGTTCTGGAGCGTCTCGTCCCACGCGCTGAGGCCCGGATGCTGGAACAGCGGGATGGTGGCCAGGTCACTCCAGAGCCGCTTCTCTATCTCACCGATGATCGGGTCCTGGGCGGCCAGGTCAACGGTCGAGTTCAGCTCCTTGATGAGGAGGTCGACCCGCCTGCTGGAGTAGCAGCCGTTGTTGTTGCCCTTGCTGTGGGCGTCGCACTTCTGCGGCGAGGTGAAGCTGGAGGCCCAGCCACTGACCAGGGCCGAACCCGACCAGGCGAACAGCGCCACGTCGTAGCCGTTGGTCGGCATCACGGTGCCCAGGAAATCCTCGGAGCCCTTGTCGACGACCTTGAATCCGGCCTTGTTGCAGGAGTCGATGATGAGCTGCACCGCCGCGGTGCGGCGCGGGTTCGGGGTCTGGTAGCCGATGCTGACCTCCAGCCCCGTCTGGCCGGCTTTCCGCAGCAGTTCCCTGGCACCCGCGATGTCCTGTCGCGTGTACACGTCGGCGCTGCCGCTGGCGGTCACGACCGCGGCGCTGTTGGCCTGGAACGGAGCCACGGTGCGAACCTGCAGGGGCCTGGCCGCGGGTGCGACGGGCCTGATCAGATGGTCGACGATGAGCTGCCTGGGCACGCATCTGGCGAACGCCTCGCGCAGCCTTCTGTCGCGGAACGGACTGGAGTGGAAGTTGAAGTCCAGGTGCTCGTAGGTGTACTTGTCGGAGACACTGACCTTCACCCCCCGCAGGGACTGCAACTGCTTGAGCACCTCGGGTCCCGGCTGCGGCTCGACGATCTGGACCTCGCGGTTCTGCAGTGCCTGCGCCTGCTCGTCGAGGGTGATGAAACGCTCGACGATCGTCGGAGTCGCGGCGGGGGTGCCCCACCACCTGTCGTTGGCGATGAGGGTCAGCCGCTGCCCGGCGTCCAGCTTGGAGAGCTTGTACGGTCCCGAGGAGGGGATCAGCCTGGCCTCGGGCAGCCTGCCCTCGGAGACCCAGCCGTCGTTGAAGAACTTGATGCCCTCGGCGAGCTTCTTCGAGTCGGTGTTCTTGACCGCCGCGATGAAGTCCTCCTCGGACAGGCCGTCCTGCTCGGCGACCACGTGGGCGGGCAGCATCTCGGTCGCGCCGGGGCCGCCGGCCACCCAGTCCGCGAACGGCTTGTCGTAGACCAGGGTGAACTCCTTGCCGCCCTTCTCGCAGTCGGGGACCTCGGTGTCCTGGACGCCGTTGGTGTCGGCCGAGGCGAAGCCCTTGACCTTGCCGGATCGGAAGGCCCACCACAGCATGACGTCGTCGCAGTCGATCGGGGTGCCGTCGGACCAGACCGCCTTGGCGTTGATCGTGTACTTGACGCTCAGCGGATCGTCGGAGATCTTCTCGTAGGTTCCGAAGTCCTTGTCGGGGACGATCGCGCCCTTGTCACCGTAGAACCAGAAACCCGTGAGCACCCGCTGCAGGGGTGCCGCGTTGCGCGTGGCGTTCTCGGCGGTGGTGTTGTTGTTGTAGGAGTGGAACTCCTGCTCGTACGCGTAGGTGATGGTCTCGGCCGGTTGGATCGACTCCGAGTCCGACGCCGTCGGGTCGTCCGTCGGATCGGCGCTCGCGCAGGCGCTGAGCAGGAGCGAGCCGCATGCCAGCAGTGCCAGGATCCCTGCCGGCCTTCGTGTGTGGAACACGGCACACTCCTCTGATCGCCCGTTCTCCGGCCGGTCCCGTAACGGCCCCGCGGAGCGCGGGTGTCGTCGCTCCCGCACGGCCGCGCGGGACCGGAGACCGGTCTCGCGTCTCCCCGTGACCATGCCGGATGCGAGACCCCCAGTTGACGAGAATAGAAAAAACGGAACCTTTGAGCGAATTCTCCCAGTATGTGAGATGGCCATTACCGGGTTCCCGGCGTGCCCGCGTACGGGAAGGGCATCCGCACCGGGAAAAGCGGCGGTACCACCGGAGCGAACATGGCCCGATCCTTGTGGATATTGGCACTCGGGCCACTCGCGCGGAGCGTTTCGCCCCCCCGATTATGGGGCGCATGACAACGACTCTTCGGGCGCCCGAACGTAAGCTGCACCGCGCCTGGATCGTGGCGGGAGTCGCGTTCGTGGCCATCCTCGGCGCGGCCGGGTTCCGGGCGACGCCCGGCGTGCTGATCACACCGCTCCAGGAGGAGTTCGGCTGGTCCCGGGGCACGATCTCGCTGGCCGTCTCGGTCAACCTCATGCTCTACGGGCTGACCGCGCCCTTCGCGGCAGCGCTCATGGACCGTTTCGGAATGCGCAGAGTCGTGACGTACGCCCTGCTGCTGGTCGCCGCGGGCAGTGGGTTGACCATCCTGATGAACGCCCCCTGGCAGCTCGTCCTGTGCTGGGGTGTCCTGGTCGGCCTCGGCACCGGCTCGATGGCCCTGGTCTTCGCCGCGACCCTCACCGAACGCTGGTTCGTCCGCCACCGCGGCCTCGTCACGGGTGTGCTCACCGCGGGCGGCGCCACCGGGCAACTCGTCTTCCTGCCCGTCCTCGCGCACCTGGCTGCCGACAGTGGCTGGCGGTCGGCCGCCATCACGGTCGCCGTCGCGGCTCTGGCCGTGGTCCCCCTGGTCTGGTTCCTGCTGCGTGACCGGCCCGAGGACGTGGGCACCACGGCTCTGGGCGCCGACCCCGCCGCACCCTGGGCCGTGCGGCCCGCGCGGACCGGTGGCGCCGCCTCGCGAGCCCTCGGCGTGCTGTGGAGCGCCGCGCGTACGCGCCCCTTCTGGCTGCTCGCAGGGGGGTTCGCGATCTGCGGGATGAGCACCAACGGCCTGGTGGGCACCCATTTCATCCCCGCCGCCCACGACCACGGCATGGCCGAGCCGGTCGCCGCCGGGCTGCTCGCGCTGGTCGGGATCTTCGACGTGGTCGGCACCGTGGCGTCCGGGTGGCTGAGCGACAAGATCGACTCGCGCGTCCTCCTCGGCGCCTACTACGGGCTGCGGGGCCTGTCGTTGATGGCCCTGCCAAGCCTGTTCGGGGCCACCGCCGAGCCCAGCATGCTGGTCTTCATCATCTTCTACGGCCTCGACTGGGTGGCCACGGTCCCGCCGACCGTCGCCCTGTGCCGCCAGATCTACGGTTCCGACGGGGCTGTGGTGTTCGGCTGGGTCTTCGCCTCCCACCAGATCGGCGCGGCGGTCGCCGCGGTCGCCGCGGGAGTCACCCGTGACCACTTCGGTGCCTACGACCTCGCCTGGTACGCCGCGGGGTTGCTCTGCTTCGCCGCCGCGTTCATGTCGGTGGTCATCACCAGGAGGCAGGCATCCTTGAAGGTCTGACCGCCTCCCTGTTCGGAAGGGACGGGCAGCCGGGCCACGGTCGCCGGGTGGACAGATGTGGAAGGTACTCGTTCCCGAAGTGTGATGGGGATCCCGCACGGGAAAACCGGATTTGTCGTACGCTCCCGATCGTGCTCGATGGGTTGGGTGGGACTCAGGGGACCCGGGAGACGGGTCCCGCGCCGACATATGTGACCGCCGAGGCGGAGACGTCGGAGTTGCCGAAAATCGTGGTGGAGAGCCCCTCGAAACCATCGGACTCACCGGTGAAGCGGTCCCGTATCGGCGACCTGCCGATGCGAGTGATCTACCGCATCCTGGCCGTGGGCGTCGCGCTGGTCCTGGCCGCCGTCGCGGCCGTGGTCGGTTTCGTCTCCTCGGGCTCCTCAGATCAACCGGGCGAGGGAAAGACGGGGCAGATCGCCGCGCCATCTGCCGCGCCACCCTCGCCCGGTCCGGGCTCGCCGGAGCCGTCCACCCCGGTGTCGGCCCCGGCGTCCGCCTCGGCGTCGGAGCAGGCGTCCCCGTCGGAGAGTCCTGCCGAGACGGCCTCTCCGTCCCCCTCGCCCGAGGGCTGGGAGCCGGCCCCCGACCGCAGCGCCGTCATCGCGGCCCTCGCCGACCTCCGGGTGCCCGAACTGCCGCGTGACAAGCGGCTCGGCCGGCTCCCCGGCAAGGCGTACAAGAGCAAGCGCCGCATCGAGGACGACAGGACGGGGGTGTCGCTGATCCGTTTCGGCAAGCCCTGGAAGGTCTTCGGCGCGTCGCCGTTCTCCACCAAGCAGGTGCTGCCGAAGGTGAAGGGGATCGCTCACCGGGCGATGCTCGTGAGCTGTCCGGTGCCGATCCTGGTGCAGCGGGAGGCGAAGGACACCGCACTGCTGGCGGCCCGATGGACACTCAACCACCACCCCAAGGGCAGCAGGATCGCCTGGGTCGCCTCGCAGCCGATCAAGGACGGCTGGCTGCTCGCCTACCGGGTGAAGTACAAGATCAAGGGCAAGACGCGCTCCTCCATGGCCGCCCTCGCCGTGGTCGAGGCTCCCGGCGCCAAGCCCGCGATGCTCTTCGTGACGATCCCCGACACCCAGAGCAAGCGCTGGCGCGATATCAACACCGCGGTCTCCTCCCTCAGATTGAAGTAAGCCCCATCTGGGCAGGAATCGCCATATCTATGTGATCTGGTGAAACTCGGGGGAATTTCACGGCAGGCCGCTCCATCGCCACTTGCGCGACGACCTCCCGCCCGCTCGCCGGGCGCGAGGTTCCCGGTTCGGGGCGCAGGCGAAGGACGGCCTCGGTTCGAGAGCCCGGACTGAGCCGGGTGTCCTGGGCATCCGTCCAGGCAGGCTCCCCCAGCCGTCGAGGGGGAAGTCTTGAAGCGACCGGCGTCTCAGGAACGCAAGGGGTCTGACCAGGACACGGCCGACAAGCAGCGCGGATCCAAGCCCTGGCGGTCCGAGGGCCTGCCCGACGGGCCGCCCGCCCCCCAGCGCCCGAGGATCAACTGGGTGCGTTTCCTGGTGACCATGCTCATCGTCTACGCGGGCTTCTT
Organism: Streptosporangium sp. NPDC001681; assembly: GCF_040298085.1. Taxonomy (NCBI): domain Bacteria; kingdom Bacillati; phylum Actinomycetota; class Actinomycetes; order Streptosporangiales; family Streptosporangiaceae; genus Streptosporangium; species Streptosporangium sp. NPDC001681. The sequence goes on from NZ_JBEOZN010000170.1 coordinate 10,649, forward strand.
CATCGTCTCCTCGTTCTTCGGCGAGGTCACCGAGCCGATCTCCTACACCCAGTTCACCGATCAGGTGCGGGCGGGGAACGTCAAGGACATCTACGCCACGGGCACCTCGATCCAGGGCACCCTCAAAAAGCCCGCCCGCGACCCCGACAGCGGCAACGCCGAGTACGACAAGTTCTCCACCGAGATACCGGTCTTCGCCGACCAGGCCGCCCTCTACCGGCAGCTCACCGCGACGGGCGTGAACATCAAGGCCGAGCCCGTCGGCGGCCGGAGTTTCCTGTCCAACCTGCTGCTCTCCCTGCTGCCGGTCCTGCTGCTGGCGGGCCTGTGGATCTGGTTCATACGGCGCTCGGCGTCCGCGATGGGCGAAGGGCTGGGCGGTCTCGGCGGGCTCGGTGGCCTCGGCAGGTCGAAGGCGGCCAAGCCGGTGGAACCGGCCAAGGTCCGGGTCGACTTCGACGACGTCGCGGGCATCGACGAGGTCGAGAACGAGGTGGCCGAGGTGGTCGACTACCTCAAGGACCCCGACAAGTACCGGAGGCTGGGGGCGAAGCTGCCCAAAGGGGTGCTGCTCACCGGGCCGCCGGGCACCGGAAAGACACTCCTCGCCCGCGCCGTGGCGGGCGAGGCGGACGTGCCCTTCTTCTCGGCGAGCGCCTCGGAGTTCATCGAGATGATCGTGGGGGTCGGCGCCTCACGGGTGCGCGAGCTGTTCGACGAGGCTCGCAAGGTCGCACCGTCGATCATCTTCATCGACGAGATCGACGCGATCGGCAGGGTCCGCGGCGGCAGCACCATCGGTGGCCACGACGAGCGCGAGCAGACTCTCAACCAGATCCTCACCGAGATGGACGGCTTCACCGGTTCCGAGGGCGTCATCGTGATCGCCGCCTCCAACCGGGCGGAGGTCCTCGACCCGGCGCTGCTCCGTCCTGGCCGGTTCGACCGTACCGTCGTGGTGTCGGTGCCGGATGTCGAGGGGCGGCTGGCGATCCTCCGGGTCCACAGCAGGGGCGTGCCGCTCGCCGACGACGTGGACCTGGAGCGGCTGGCCAGGACCACCCCCGGCATGACGGGTGCCGACCTGGCCAACCTGGTCAACGAGGCGGCGCTGCTCGCCGCCAAGCGCGGCCACGACAGGGTGCGCGCCCCCGACTTCGCCGACGCGCTGGAGAAGATCCTGCTCGGTGCGGCCCGCGCCGTCGTGATCCCGCAGGAGGAGCGCAGACGCACCGCCTACCACGAGGCCGGCCACGCGCTCCTCGGTATGCTCCAGCCCGGCGCCGACCCGGTCAGGAAGGTGTCGATCATCCCGCGTGGACGGGCGCTCGGTGTCACGCTCTCCACGCCCGACACCGACAAGTACGCCTACGACGAGAAATACCTGCGCGACCGGATCGTCGGTGCCCTCGGCGGCATGGCGGCGGAGCAGGTCGTCTACGGGGTGATCACCACCGGCTCGGAGAACGACCTGGAGCAGGTCACCGTGATCGCCCGCGGCATGGTCGGCCGCTGGGGCATGTCCGCCAGGATCGGCCCGCTGAGCGTGCTGCCCGGCGCCGCCGACGGCCAGCCCGCCGCCGCCCCCGACACCCTCGCCACGGTGGACCAGGAGGTCCGGCGCATCGTGGACGAGTGCTACGAGGTCGCCATGGCGGTCCTGGAGGAGAACCGTGAGCGCCTGGACGGCATCGTCGCGGCCCTGCTGGAGCACGAGACCCTCGGCGAGGCGGAGGCGTACGCCGCCGCGGGCCTTCCGCAGGGCGCCGCCCCTGGACTTCCCCCTTCGGGACCGCCCCCGCAGCTCCCGCCCTCGCCCCGCGCCTGACCCGCGAGCCGCCTGGGTACGCTGCCCACGACCTTTGACCGGATGCCCGGCCTGCGGAGGACTTCGCCCGCGGCGAGGGGACGGCGGGAGCCGCGCTAGGCTCGATCGGCGTGACCCAGATCGTTCTCGCCTCCGCGTCCCCTGCCCGCCTCGCCCTGCTCCGCAGCGCCGGACTCGATCCAGGAGTGATCGTCAGCGGTGTGGACGAGGAGGCCGTCACCGCCGACAGCCCGAGCGAACTCTGCCTCGCGCTGGCCCGTGCGAAGGCGGCTGTGGTGGCCAAGGGCCTGACCGACGGTCTGGTCATCGGCTGCGACTCGGTGCTGGAGCTCGACGGCCGGGCCTACGGCAAGCCGTCCTCTCCGGCGGAGGCGGTCGCCCGCTGGCGGGGCATGCGCGGTCGCGAGGGCCGTCTGCTCACCGGCCACTGCGTGATCGACGCCGCGGACGGGCGCGAGGTGGCGGAGGTGGGCGCGACGGTCGTGCGTTTCGGCACCGCCACCGACGACGAGATCGCCGCCTACGTCGCCACTGGTGAGCCTCTCTATGTGGCCGGAGCCTTCACCCTGGACGGCCGCGGCGGCTGGTTCGTCGACGGCATCGACGGCGACCACGGCAACGTCCTGGGCATCTCCCTGCCCCTGCTGCGCCGCCTCTTCGCGGCCCTCGGCGTCTCCGTACCCGGCCTCTGGCAGCGCGCCTGACGTCCACGACCCGGCCCGCGTCCGCTTTCGCCGGTAAGGGCTATGAGGAGCAGTCCCGGTTGACATCCGATCCCGATAATCTTCCGCCATGGGTCATTTCCGCTCCTTTCTGGACGGCATCGGGTTCTTCTTCCAGGGACTGCGCTGGGTCGCGCGATATCCGCGCTGGTGGCTGTTCGGGTTGATCCCGGCGCTGATCGCGTTCGTCCTCTACGCGGTCGGCCTCTACTTCCTCGGCAAGAACGCGCTGGACATCGCCGCGTGGGGCACGCCGTTCGCCGACGGATGGGGTGAGGCGGCGCGGACCGCGCTGCGCGCGCTGGTCGGGCTGGTGCTCTTCGGCGCGGGGCTGGTCCTGGCCGTGGTGACCTTCACGGCGATCACCCTCACCCTGGGCGACCCCTTCTACGAGAAGCTCTCCGAGAAGGTGGAGGAGACCTACGGGGAGGTGCCGACAGGGTACGAACTCCCGCTGTGGAAGTCGATCCCCAGATCCATCAGGGACAGTCTGGTCACCCTCGGCTGGCTGTTGCTGTTCACGATCCCGCTGTTCTTCCTCGGCTTCGTGCCGGTGGTCGGGCAGACGGTGGTTCCGGTCCTGGGCGCCCTGGTCTCGGGTTTCTTCCTCACGATCGAGCTGACCGCACTGGCCCTGGAGCGCAGGGGACTGGCGCGCAAGAGCCGCTTCGGCCTGCTTCGCGCGAACAAGGCCCCCGCGCTCGGCTTCGGGGTCCTGCTCTTCCTGCTCTTCCTCGTCCCGCTCGTCGCGATCATCGCGATGCCTCCCGCCGTGGCCGGTGCGGCCATCATGGTCCGCACCCGGCTGGCTCCGACCCTCCTGTCGGCGGAGAGGACGGGATGAGAGGCGCCTGAGGAGGCGCCCGGCCGTCGCGCGTCTAGCCCCGGGCGCCGCGATCGCGTGAGGGGGACGGTCCGGTGGGTCTCCACGGACCGGCGATGGGGATCAGCCCGGCTGTGGACGGCCGCACGTTCCGTCCACAGAAAGGAGTTCGGGCCGAAAGACACGGGAGCGGGTCCGGGAGGCTTCCGGCCATGACAACAGAGAGCCCGGACTCGCCCGAGTCCCTGTTCCCGCCGGTTTCCCAGCCCCGGCTCCTGCTCGGCTCCACCGAAGACGTCCTGGGCGCGGTCCCCTACCTGCTGGGGTTCCATCCCACGGAGAGCCTGGTCGTCATCGGCCTCACGGGCGGTCTGCCCAGGAGCAGGCTGCACCTCACCGTCCGATGGGACCTGCCCCTGGCGTCCGGCGGCCTCGGCGACATCGTTCCGCTCTTCCGGAAGGAGGACGTCACGCAGGTCGTCATGGTCGGCTATGGTTCAGGCCCGCTGGTGACCCCGGCCATCGACGAGGCCGGTGCACTGTTCCGCGGGGGCGGTCTCACCGTCGTCGACGCGCTCCGGGTGGAGGACGGCCGTTACTGGTCGTACGGCTGCTCACGGACCGACTGCTGTCCCGTCGAAGGCGTGCCGTACGAGCGGCGGGCCACCGTCATCGCGGCCGAGGCGATCCTGCACGGACTGGTCGCGTGGCCGGACAGGCAGGCGCTGGAGCGCTCACTCGACCCGGTCACCGGGGCCGCGCGGGTGGCCATGCGTGAGGCGACGGGCCGCCTCATGGCGGAGTTGAGCGGCAGGCTCGCCGGATGTCGTGACGCCGACGGGCTCGCGGTGGAGTTCGTCGCGGAGGGGGTGACCAGGGTCCGCGAGGCGATCGCCACCTACGCCTCGGGCGACCGGCTCGACGACGATCAGGCGGCCAGACTGGGGCTGGACCTGGCGGTGATCAGGGTTCGCGACGAGGCGTGGGCGCTGGTCACCGACGACGGGCATGACGCGCATCTCAAGCTCTGGCACGACCTCACCCGGAGGCTGGAACCGAGGTTCGTGCCCCCGGCCGCCTCGCTGCTCGGCCTGGTCGCCTGGCGGCGGGGCGACTCCGCGCTGGCGGGCGTCGCCCTCACCCGGGCGCTTGAGGCCGATCCCGGCTACTCGATGGCTCACCTGCTCATGCACGCGATCCACCACCTGGTCCCGCCACACGCCCTCAACGACAGGATGCCCAGCCCCGAGGAACTGGACCAGGAGATGGGCAGCCCCAAGATGGCCTGGCTGCTCCCGATGGCCGCGTTGCTGGAAGAACCCGGTGGCCCCGCGCACGATGCGACCACCGGGTTCCTGGCTCAGCCCTCCGCGCGCTTCTGGCGCTCGTTGTAGGCCCTCATCCGGGGGGGATAGCCGGTCAGTTGCACGTCGTAGACGGGCAGGGCCAGGTCGCGGGCCACCTTGCGAATCACCGCGGGGGAGCCGACCCGGCGCCGGGTCCATTCGCCGTCGTCGGCGACGGCCACCGCCGTGGTGTCGGTCGCGAACGTCTCCGGCTCGACGTAGAACTCCACGCCCCGGCGTGACTTCGCGAAGGCGATGAGCGTCTCGATGTCGGCGTCGGTGGCATCGCGGTCGAACTTGGCGATTTTCGGCCCGCGCTTGCGCCTCAACCCGTAGCGATCTCGCCATCTCATGTCTCTTTGTATACCTCTCCTGCTCGATCCGCGGTGAAAGGCCAAGGGTCGGTTTCAGGGGCCTATAAGGGTTCATCCTGATATACGGGGCCGACAATCTGGACGAGCATTGAGGTCGAAGAGGCGACGAAAGGGTATCGGTCTCATGGCAGGCACAACGGCATCGGTGGGTCAGTGGCACGGGGAGTGCCGGTGAGCGGCCCTGGACCCGGTTACGCGGAGCTCCGGGTCAGCAACCAGGATCGTGAGCGGGTGGTCGAGCACGTCCAGGCCGCCTATGCCGAGGGAAGGCTCGACAAAGCCGAGTTCGACGACAGGCTGGAGCGGGCGATGACGGCCCGCGTGCACGGCGACCTCATGCCGATCATGAACGAGCTGTACGGTACGCAGCCGGTCCGGCCCGCGTTCCAGCCGCCGGTCACGCCCCAGGCGGCGTACGGCCACCACGGGCACCTCGGCAGGCGGGGTGGCGACACCGGAGCGGAGCGCCTGGGCGCGGCGGCGGCGCACCTGCTCCCGCTGGTCGGCCTGCCCGTCCTCGGCCCGGTGGTCATGATGCTCACCGCGGGCAAGACCTCGCCCTACATCCGGGCACACGCGGTGGAGGCTCTCAACTTCCAGCTGACGCTGATCGCGGCCACCATCGTGCTGGCGATCACGGTGGTGGGCGTCGTCCTGACGCCGCTGCTCTGGATCGGCGGCGTGGTGCTGTCCGTCATCGGTGGCGTCGCGGCGATGGGCGACGGAGACTTCCGCTACCCCCTCACGCTGCGCCCCGTGAAGTGACCCGGTGAAGGCCGGGAGGCGTCAGAGCATGAGGGAGCGGACCATGTCGACGGTGTCGGCCTGGTCCGCCGTCTTGTCGGGGCGGTAGCGGATGACCCTGGCGAAGCGCAGAGCCATGCCGCCGGGGTAGCGGCTCGACTGCTGCACGCCGTCGAAGGCGATCTCGACGACCAGCTCGGGGCGGACGGTGACCGTCCAGCCGTCGGTGGGGCCCTCGGCGATGCCGAGGAAGCGGTCGGTCTGCCAGGCGAGCAGCTCGTCGGTCAGGCCCTTGAAGGTCTTGCCGAGCATGACGAATCCGCCACGCGGGTCGCGGGCGCCCAGATGCAGGTTGGAGAGCCTGCCCTCGCGGCGGCCATGACCCCATTCGGCGGCCAGGACGACGAGGTCGAGCGTGTGCCGGGGCTTCACCTTGATCCAGCCGGCTCCGCGCCTCCCGGCGGCGTAGGGCGTCAGGAGCGACTTGACCACCACGCCCTCGTGACCGCCCCTGATCGCGTCATTGAAGAACGCCTCGCCGTCCGCGACGTCGCCGGTGACAAGACGCGGGGTCACCAGCTCCGGGGGCACGGCCGCGGCCAGGGCCGCGTGACGGTCCGCACCCGGCAGGTCGAGCAGGTCGGCGCCGTCGACCCGCAGCGCGTCGAAGAAGAAGACGCTCAAGGGGGTCTTCTCCCGCGCTCGCGGTACGTCGGTGCGGCTGGACACGCGGCCGGAGGTGACCTGGAAGGGCTCGGGGCGGCCGTCGGGGCGCAGCGCGATGACCTCGCCGTCGAGAACCAGGTCGCTGGAGGGCAGGGCGCTCACCGCCTCGACCAGCTCGGGCACCTGGGTGGTGATGTCGTCGAGGGCGCGGGTGAAGACGGACACCCGGTCGCCGGAGCGATGTGCCTGGACCCTGACCCCGTCGAGCTTCCACTCGACGGCGACCGGGCCGCCGAGCTTGCCGAACGCGGTCGCGACGGAGGTGGCGCTCTGGGCCAGCATCGGCGACACCGGCCGGCAGACCTCCAGGTGAAAGGCGCGCAGCGCCTCGACCCCGCCCGCCAGGGCGGCGGCACCGACGGCGGGAAGCCAGCCGCGAAGCGTCAGCGCTCGCCTGACCTCGGCGGCCGGCACCCCGGCGGCCTTCGCCACGGCCTCGATCATCACCCCTTCGAGCGCGCCCTGGCGCAGCTCGCCCCTGAGCAGGCGTGACAGGAAGACCTGTTCCTGGCGGGTGAGGGCGCCGAACAGCTCGGCGACGAGTGTCCTGCGTGCGCTCTGCGAGCCGGGGCCGGCCAGGGACTTGATGCGGTCGAGGAGGTCGTGGACCTCGCGCAGGGTGGCGGTGGCGGCCAGCCGGGGCTCGGGCGGATCCTGCAGGCTCGTCCAGCCCACGCCGACGTTGCGCTGTGGCAGCTCTCCGGAGAGGTAGGCGATGGCGATCTCCGCCTCGTCCGGCTCGACCCGGCCGAGCAGCTCCGCGAGATGCGCGGTCTTCGCCAGCCGGGCGGAGCCGGCGGCCACGGCCGCCGAGGTGCGCGCGAGGTCGATCAACAACACAGTGGCCAGCCTAAGAGCTGTAAGCGACATTTCGGTGAAAGGGGGGCCTGCTTTTCACCGAAATCGCAGCGTGGGGCCCTGTCGTTCACGATGGCGAGGAGGTGAGGTCCCCGGCGCGGGTCGCCCTCCCCGAAAGCATGCGCGAAAGCGGGGTGGGGGGGGGGGGGCCCCCCGCGGAGACCGAGGGGGGGGGGGGGGGGGGCCCGCCCCGGGGGGGGGGGGAGAGGGGGGGGGGGGGAAGCCG
>NZ_JBEOZN010000171.1:0-18290 GCF_040298085.1 Streptosporangium sp. NPDC001681
GAGGCTCTCCATCAGGACGCGCTCCTCGAAGCCCTTGGTGAGCTTCTCGGCCCGGATGACCGTGGTGCCCAGACGCGGGCCCGGCGGGCGGGGACCGCCAGGCCGGCCACGCCCAGCTCGGCGGCGAACCGGACCCAGGGGGCGTCCGGGTACCGGACGAGGAAGGAGCGGACCGCGTCACGGAGCTCCAGCCGCTCCTCGGAAAGGCTTGGGGAAACGCTCGCGAAAAGACTCACGGCAACAGCATAACCAAGCGCTCGCTTGCCTCGTAAAATTTGCCCCACTCTGGGTATTAGTGCAGGTCAGATATACTGCCGATGGCCACGAGTACATGTGATCGGGGGATCGGTGGCTTTGGCAGAAAGCAACTACACGCTTGACTTCGTCGCGGGGGACCGACGGGATCGCGCCATTCTCCGGCACATGGTCCTCTCGCTCTTCGTGGGGATGCTGCTGGGTGGCGTCGGAGCGCTACTGCTCTACGGCCCCGGCCTGCCTGGTGCGATCTACAACCCGTACGCGTACGTTCTCCTCGCCGTCGTCGTGGGGCGGACCGCGGCCGGTTTCGGCTGGGCGGTGCTCTCCAGCGTGCTCGCCGCGTTCGGGGTGCTGCTCTCGATACTGACCGCCACCCTCTTCGAACCGGGAGACTGGCTCACCAGGCTCGGCGACGACGGCGCCACGATGAACCTCACGGTCGTCAATCTCGTGACGACCGGGGTTCTCGCCTACCTCGCCAAGCGCCCCGACCGCTGGGGAGCCCTCGCGGCAGGCGGGGCGGTCGGGCTGGTCCTGTTCGGAGGCATCGACAAGATGATGCCCGGCCCCGGGCACGTCCCCGGCTTCTGGCCGTGGGGAGCCGCGGTCGTGATCGTGTTCGCGCTGGGGATGCTGGTCTCACTGGCCCGCGGCAGGGAGCGCGCCTGCTCCGCGTTGGTCGCGCTGGCCCTGGGGGCCTTCTACTTCGTTTTCCTCGCCGGGCTCTGAAAGGGGCGACGGCCGACAATCGGCTTGCCGGACTCGATAGCCTGTAGAGCATCGATCCCTGCTAGCTAGGAGTAGCCGTGCTGCTGCGCATGTCGTCGCTGTTTCTTCGAACGCTGAGGGACGACCCGGCAGACGCGGAAGTCCCGAGCCACAAGCTGCTCGTCCGCGCCGGTTACGTCCGCCGCGTCGCCCCCGGCGTCTACTCCTGGCTGCCCCTCGGCAAGACAGTCCTGGAGAACGTCACGCGCGTGGTGCGCGAGGAGATGAACCGGATGGGCGGTCAGGAGGTGCTCTTCCCCGCGCTCCTGCCCCGTGAGTACTACGAGGCGACCGGCCGCTGGACCGAGTACGGGGACACGCTCTTCCGCCTCAAGGACCGCAAGGGGGCCGACTACCTGCTCGGTCCCACCCACGAGGAGATGTTCACCGACATGGTCAAGGGGGAGTACTCCTCCTACAAGGACTATCCGGTGACCCTCTACCAGATCCAGACGAAATATCGCGACGAGGCCAGGCCTCGGGCCGGCATCCTGCGCGGGCGCGAGTTCATCATGAAGGACTCCTACTCCTTCGACCTCGACGACGAGGGTCTCAAGCACTCCTACGAGCGCCACCGCGAGACCTACATCAAGACCTTCGACCGGCTCGGCATCACCTACAAGATCTGTTTCGCCACCTCCGGCGCGATGGGCGGGTCGGCCTCCGAGGAGTTCCTCGCCCCCGCGGCCACCGGTGAGGACACCTTCGTGGCCTGCCACGACTGTGGCTACGCGGCCAACGCGGAGGCCGTCGTCACCCCCGCCCCGGTCGCCGAGGGCACCGGCGAGCGGCCCGCCATGCGGGTGCTCGACACCCCCGACACCCCGACCATCGAGTCGCTGGTCAACCACGTCAACGAGCACCACGGCCTGGGCATCACCGCCGCCCAGACGCTCAAGAACATCGTGGTCAAGGTGACCGTCCCGGGCTCCGGCAAGACCGAGACCCTGGTCGTGGGCGTTCCCGGAGACCGTGAGGTCGACTTCAGGCGGCTGGAGGCGTCCCTGGCCCCCGGTGAGCCCGCCATCTTCGAGGCCGAGGACTTCGCCAGGCACCCCGGCCTGGTCCGCGGCTACATCGGCCCGCAGGTCCTGCGGGATCTCGGCATCCGCTACCTCGTCGACCCCCGCGTGGTCGACGGCACCGCCTGGGTGACCGGCGCCAACGAGCCGGGCAAGCACGCCGCGGACGTCGTCGCGGGCCGTGACTTCGTCGCCGACGGCACCATCGAGGCCGCCGAGGTCCGCGCGGGCGACGCCTGCCCGGTCTGCGGCTCGGGCCTCTCCATCGACCGCGGTATCGAGATCGGTCACATCTTCCAGCTCGGCCGAAAGTACGCCGACGCCGCGAAGCTCGACGCCCTCGGCCCCGACGGCAAGCCGATCCGCATCACCATGGGCTCCTACGGCGTCGGCGTCTCCCGCGCCGTGGCGGTGCTGGCCGAGCAGCGGCACGACGAACTCGGCCTGCTGTGGCCCCGCGAGATCGCCCCGGCCGACGTCCACATCGTGGGCACCGGCAAGGACGGCCAGATCGAGGCCGCTGTGAAGATCGCCGAGGAGTTGGAGGGCCGCGGCCTGCGGGTCCTGGTGGACGACCGCTCCGGGGTCTCGCCGGGCGTGAAGTTCAAGGACGCCGAGCTGCTCGGCATGCCGACGATCCTGATCGTCGGCCGAGGCCTCACCCAGGGCGTCGTGGAGCTGCGCGACCGCGCCACCGGCGCCAAGGAGGAGATCCCGCTCGCCGAGGCGGTCGACCGCGTCGTGGCGGCCTGCGAGGAGTGAACCCGCGGGCCGGGAGGCGACGATCTCGCCCAGCGCCACCGCAGATGTGAAGGAGCGGCCCACCCGCCGGGTGGGCCGCTCCTTCACATCTGCGGCCCCGTCTCAGTAGTGGCGGTAGCGGGAACTCCGGCCGATCGTCCTGCCCACGTGGAATCCGCCGGGCAGGTTGACGGTGACGTGTTTGCGGCCGTCGGGAGTTCTCGCGACGTGGAATCTGCGATTGCCGAAGCCGTGGCCGACCCCTCGTGGAGACAGGTCGATCCGGAAGGGACCGATTTTGATCGACTTTCTGTATCCCCAGCCCATTGTTCTCTCCCCGAACCTCGTGCCGTGTCAGAAGAACGACCGGAGTTCGCGAACGGTTCCCGGGAAACGCCCGTCAGCGACGCGCACCGCTGCCGAGCGTCTTGCGCCAGTGGAAACCGCCGGGCAGGTTGACGCTCAGCGTGCGGCGCCCGTCTGCCGTCTTGGTGACTCTGAAGGCACGGTTTCCCCAGCTGTGACCCACTCCACTCCGCGAAAGGTTAAGACGGAACGGACCGAACTTCATGGATTTCCGGTATCCCCAGCCCATTACTCCTCCTCAGGCGTGTTTCACGGAGATTCAGCTACCCGGCAGGCGCCGTACAAACATGCTCGAAAGCGGGTTTGAATCTCATCTCATGAACACGGGGGCCGTGGTCAGGCATCGATACCGCGCCGACCGGCCCGTCACCCCGGGAAATCCTTACTCCGGGAAAGCGGCCATCGGTGAAAGTCACTCGGTGGCGGTGGGTGAGGTGCTTGGGGAGGCGGCGGGCGCGGGCGGCATGCCGGGGAAGGTGTCGATCTCCGGGCGCAGGTTGTAGGAGCGGGTGACGCACTCCTGCATGGCCAGCGCGGCCATCTTGCGCAGCGCCGTGTCGGCGGAGGCAGCCAGCTCCAGGTAGGCGCCGGTCACCCTCCGCTCGACCAGCACGGCCAGCTCCACCGCCTGCGCCGCCGTGGACGGCGTGACCGGGAGTTCGTAGACCGCGGCCGGCTCGGCCGGGGTGCCGCCCATCTTGACGATCATGGCACGGAGCTGGTCACGGCGGGCGCGGTGGGCGTTGTAGGCCGCCGTCATCTCGGTGCGCAGCCTCCCCGTGCTCCTGGCCCCGATGACCCCGTACGCGTACACGGCGGCGTGTTCGGCCGCCAGCGCCGCGCCGAGCCCCTGGCCGGCCCTCACAGCGATCTCGACAGGGCCAGGGCGTGCGCGGCCTCGCAGGCGCCGATGGACGCGATCAACTGGGCCAGCGGGGGCGAGGCCCCCTCGACCTGCCGGGCGCGGAGCGCGGCCGCCCTGCGCTCCAGATCGCGAAGGGCTCGCACCGACGTCCTGCCGCCCGCGGACGCGCCGCCGGAGGGCGAGGGGGTGGGCGAGGGGGTGGGCGTCGCGGAGACGGAGGCGGCGGCGGGCGGGAGGCGGCGGCGGAGCTCGGCCAGATGGGCCTCGTGCCGCTGCCTGAAGGGTGCGAGCCTGGCCGAGGCGGCCGAGGCGTACAGGGCCACTGCCCGCTCCTTGCCCGCGATCAGCTCCCGCAGGAGCACGGTCTCGGGATCGGGACGCTCGGCCACCGGAGGCACCCGTTCCTCGGCGGCGCAGCCCGCGGCGGCCACGGCCGCAACCCCGAGAGCGCCGCCCCGCAACAGGGCGCGCCGGGAGACGGAACGCACGGACGACCTCCGGTTCTGTGTCGGCAGCTGACGCACCTAGCATCGTACGGGCTTGGAATAATGGCACCCACCTCGCTTCTCGGGCGGCTCCGCCACACCGAGTGGCGCTGTTTCCACGCCCTGGTGTGGATAGGCTGGTTAATCGCATGGGCGAGGTCCGCCCGGCTGAGATCGTGACAATGGGAGGTCGGCATGGGCAACGCCACATCCCGCGACCGCCTGATGAAGCTTCTGGAACCTGTCGTCGGAGCCGAGGGGCTCGACTTGGAGGACGTCACGGTCACCCCCGCGGGCAAGAGGCGGCTGCTACGTGTCGTCGTCGACCGTGACGGCGGCGTGAGCCTCGACGACGTCGCGGAGGTCAGCCACGCGGTCTCCGCGACGCTGGACGCCGACGACGCGATGGGAAGCACCCCGTACGTGCTGGAGGTCTCCTCCCCGGGGGTGGACCGCCCGCTCACCGAGCCGCGCCACTGGCGCCGCGCGGTGCGGAGGCTGGTCAAGGCCGACCTGAGGGACGGCACCGTCGTGGAGGGCCGGATCGTCGCCACCGACGAGACCGGCGTGGAGCTGGACGTCGACGGCGCGCCGCGCCGCATCGACTATGAGGACCTGACCCGAGGACGGGTTCAGGTGGAATTCCGCCGGCTCGACGACGCCGAAGACGACGGCGAAGACGGCGACGAGGGCTAAGGGGGAGCCTCGTGGACATCGACATGAGCGTCCTGCGCAGCCTGGAGCGGGAGAAGGACATCTCCTTCGACCTGGTCGTCAAGGCGATCGAGGACGCGCTGCTGATCGCATATTTCCGGAGCGAGGGCGCGGCGGCCAAGGCGCGCGCCGAGCTCGACCGCAAGTCCGGGCACGTGACCATCTTCGCCGCCGAACTCGACGCCGAGAGCGGGGAGGTGCTCAGGGAGTTCGACGACACCCCGGGCAACTTCAGCCGCATCGCCGCGACCACCGCCAAGCAGGTCATCCTGCAGCAGCTCCGTGACGCCGAGGACGAGATCAACTTCGGGGAGTTCGCCAGCCGCGAGGGCGAGCTGGTGGCCGGCGTCATCCAGCAGGGCAAGGACCCGAGGGTGGTCCTGGTCGACCTGGGCAAGATCGAGGCGGTGCTGCCGCACAGCGAGCAGGTCCCGGGTGAGGAGTACGTCCACGGCGAGCGGATCCGCTGTTACGTGGTCCAGGTCAAGAAGGGGCACAAGGGCCCCTCGGTGACCCTGTCGCGTACCCACCCCGGGCTGGTGAAGAAGCTCTTCGCGCTGGAGGTGCCGGAGATCGCCGACGGTACGGTGGAGATCGCCGCCATCGCCCGCGAGGCCGGTCACCGCACCAAGCTCGCGGTCAGGTCGCGGCGGCCGGGGGTGAACGCCAAGGGCGCCTGCATCGGCCCGATGGGCTCGCGCGTGCGCAACGTGATGACCGAGTTGCACGGTGAGAAGATCGACATCATCGACTGGTCGGAGGATCCCGCGGAGTTCGTGGGGAATGCCCTGTCGCCGGCGCGCGTTTCCCACGTAGAGGTGATCGACTTCGACGGCCGTGCCGCGCGGGTGACCGTGCCGGACTACCAGCTCTCCCTCGCCATCGGCAAGGAGGGGCAGAACGCCCGGCTGGCCAACCGCCTCACCGGCTGGCGCATCGACATCCGTCCCGACACCCAGCCGGGGGACGCGGCAGGTTCCGCAGATGCGTCCACACGGTAAGCTGGAATATGGTGGCCAGGCTGCCCCACTGAGAACGTGTGTGGGGTGCCGGGTTCGCACGGTTTCCTCCGAGCTGCTCCGCCTGGTGGTGGTCGAGGGCGTTATAGTCCCCGACCTGCGAAGACGGCTCCAGGGGCGTGGTGCTTCACTGCATCCCACCCTGAGCTGTCTCGAACTCGCAGAGCGTCGCCGAGCGTTTCCGCGTGCGTTTCGCGTTGCGGTTCCGCTCGACCTGTCGCGGCTGCGTGGCCACCTGGAAGAGCAACAGGCTGAAAGGATCGGGTGAAATGGTTACCGACTGTCATGTAGGACGCCGATTTGATGGGCTGGTCAGATAGCTATGAGCGCCTGATGAGCATGCGGCGATGAGTACGTCAACGTAACGACGGTCCGGCGGCACCGCCTCCCGGGCCGAGACAAGGGAGTGCAGTGGCGAAGGTCCGGGTATACGAGCTCGCCAAGGAGTTCGGTGTGGAGAGCAAGGTCGTCATGGCCAAGCTCCAGGAGATGGGCGAGTTCGTGCGTTCGGCGTCCTCGACTATCGAAGCACCGGTAGTCCGCAGGCTCACGGAAGCGCTAGGCGGCCCCAGTAAGGGTTCGTCCGACAGGGGCAGAGGCCCCAGGCCGCCTCAGGCGGCACCTCGGCCGGGTGACGGCCAGCCAAACGGCGTCTCTTCGGCGCCGACATCCATCCCCAAGCCGGGACCGGCCCCTCGGCCGGGACCGCGACCGGGTCCCGTGCCGGCTCGTCCTGTGGCGCCCGCGCCGCAGGCCCCGCCGGTCGTTCCCAGGCCGGAGCCCCAGCAGGCGCAGCCTCCGCAGCCGCCGCGGCAGCAGCCGCCGCAGGTGCAGCCGCCGCGCTTCGAGGCGCCCCGCAGCGACAGCGGCCGTCCGGCGGGCCCCAAGCCGGGTCCGCGGCCCGCTCCGCGCCCCGGTCCGGCGGCGCGCCCCGAGGCACGTCCGGAGGGTCGTCCCTCGGGTGGCCACGGCGGAGCGCCCTCGGGTCCCAGGCCCGGTGCCGGCGCGGGCGCGCCCAAGCCGGGTCCGCGTCCGGGCCCGCGTGGTCCGCGCCCCGGTAACAACCCGTTCTCGTCGAACGCCAGCGGCATGGGCCAGGCCCGTCCGCCGCGTCCCGGCGGTCCCGGTGGCCCCGGTGGCCCCGGTGGTCCCGGCCGCGACGGCGGCCCCGGCGACAGGGGGCCGCGTCCCGGTCCGCGTGAGGACCGCGGTCCCCGCGAGGGTCGCGACAGCGCCGGTCCCCGTCCGCCCGGTGCCCGTTCCGGTCCGCCCGGTGCGGCCGGCCCGCGTCCGGGTCCCGGCGCGGGTGGCCCGCGTCCCGGCGGCGGTGCGGGTGGCCCCGGTGGTCCGCGCCCCGGTGGTCCGCGTCCCAGCCCGATGATGATGCCGCAGGGCCGGCCCGCCGGTCCCGGTGGCGGCGCGGGCCGTCCCGGTGGCGGTGCGGGTGCCGGTCGTCCCGGTGGCGGCGCGGGTCGTCCCGGTGGCGGCGGCGGTCGTCCCGGTGGCGGTGGCGGCGGTTTCGCCGGTCGTCCGGGTGGCGGTGGCGGCGCGGGCCGTCCCGGCACCGGAACCGGTGGTCCCGGTGGCGGTGGCGGCGGTTTCGCCGGTCGTCCCGGTGGCGGTGGCCGTGGCCGCGGTGGAGGCACCGCGGGCGCGTTCGGCCGTCCCGGCGGACGCCCGACCCGCGGTCGCAAGTCCAAGCGCCAGCGGCGTCAAGAGTTCGACAACATGCAGGCCCCGGCGATCGGCGGTGTGCAGGCTCCTCGCGGCAACGGGCAGACGATCCGCCTGTCGCGCGGCGCCTCCCTGTCGGACTTCGCCGACAAGATCGGCGCGATCCCGGCGTCCCTGGTGCAGATCATGCTGCACCTGGGCGAGATGGTGACCGCCACGCAGTCGGTCAACGAGGAGACGCTCCAGCTTCTGGCCGCCGAGCTCGACTACAACCTGCTTGTGGTCAGCCCGGAGGAGGAGGACCGCGAGCTCCTGGAGACCTTCGACATCGAGTTCGGCGAGGACGAGGGCGACGAGTCCGACCTGGTCGCGCGCCCGCCGGTGGTGACCGTCATGGGTCACGTCGACCACGGTAAGACCAAGCTGCTCGACGCCATCCGCAACACCAACGAGGTGGCGCAGGAGGCGGGTGGCATCACCCAGCACATCGGTGCCTACCAGATCGCCGCCGAGCACGAGGGCGAGGACCGGAAGATCACCTTCATCGACACCCCGGGTCACGAGGCGTTCACCGCCATGCGTGCCCGAGGTGCCAAGGTGACCGACATCGCCGTCCTGGTCGTCGCGGCCGACGACGGTGTGAAGCCGCAGACCATCGAGGCGCTCAACCACGCCCAGGCGGCCGACGTGCCGATCGTCGTCGCGGTCAACAAGGTCGACAAGGAGGGGGCGGACCCGAACAAGGTGCGCGCCCAGCTCACCGAGTACGGCCTGGTCGCCGAGGAGTACGGCGGCACCACGATGTTCGTCGACATCTCCGCCAAGAACGGGACCGGCATCGAGAACCTTCTCGAGGCCATCCTGCTCACCGCGGACGCCGAGCTCGACCTGCGGGCCAACGACACGATGGACGCGCAGGGCGTCGCCATCGAGGCCCACCTCGACAAGGGCCGCGGTCCGGTCGCGACCGTGCTGGTCCAGCGCGGCACGCTCCGCGTCGGCGACTCGATCGTCTGTGGCGAGGCCTTCGGCCGCGTCCGGGCGATGCTCGACGACAAGGGCGAGGCGATCCAGGAGGCCGACCCGTCCCGTCCGGTGGCGGTCCTCGGTCTGACCGCGGTGCCGGGCGCCGGTGACAACTTCATCGTCGTCACCGACGACCGGATGGCGCGCCAGATCGCCCAGCAGCGCGCGGCGCGCAAGCGCATCGCGGACATGGCCAAGTCCGGCCGTCGTCGCACCCTCGAAGAGCTCTTCAGCGAGATGGAGAAGGGCCAGGTCGACGAGCTCAAGCTCATCATCAAGGGTGACGTCTCCGGCTCCGTCGAGGCTCTGGAAGACGCGCTGCTCAAGATCGACGTCGGTGACGAGGTGCGCCTGCGGGTGCTCCACCGCGCCGTCGGTGCGATCACCGAGTACGACGTCAACCTGGCGGTCGCCGACGACAACGCGGTCATCATCGGCTTCAACGTGCGCCCCGAGGTCAGGGCGCGCGATCTGGCCGAGCGCGAGGGCGTCGACATCCGCTACTACTCGGTCATCTACCAGGCGATCGAGGAGATCGAGGCGGCCCTCAAGGGCATGCTCAAGCCGGAGTTCGAAGAGGTCCAGATGGGCACCGCGGAAGTCCGCGAGGTCTTCAAGGTGCCGAAGATCGGCAACATCGCCGGTGCTCTGGTCCGCTCGGGCACGATCGTCCGCAACAGCAAGGCCCGTCTCATCCGCGGCGGGGTCGTCATCTCCGACAACCTCACCGTCTCCTCGCTGCGTCGCTTCAAGGACGACGCGACCGAGGTGCGCGAAGGGTTCGAGTGCGGTATCGGTGTCGGCTACAGCGACATCAAGATCGATGACGTCATCGAGACCTTCGAGATGCGGGAGAAGCCGCGCGTCTGATGCCCCCGGACAGGCAGCAGGACCGTCCCGCCGGCCGCCCCCTCTGGGGCGGCGGCCGGCGGGCGGCCCGCCCCTGAGGTGGCACAGTGACGATCGTGGCGGGTGATCCACTATGTATGTAGGTGCCCTGACATTGGACATCCTGCTCGGCGATGTTCACTCGCTGAAGCAGAAGCGCTCGGTGGTGCGTCCCATCGTCGCCGAGGTGCAGCGACGGTTCCCGGGCGTGGCCGTGGCGGAGACCGGTCATCTCGATCTGCACCGCCGTACCGAGATCGGGATCGCGGTCGTCTCCGCCACCGCGGCCAACTGCGGTGCGGTGCTGGACGACTGCGAGCGGCTGATCGCGTTCCGCCCGGAGATCGAGTTGCTGTCCGCCAGACACCGGCTCTACAACGAGGACGAAGACTAGGTGTGGAGACGGCCGGCGGCGGAGGCACCCCTCCCGCTCCGGCCGTTCCCACAAGAAGGGGGGAGCTATGGACGCCGCACGAGCACGCAAGATCGCCGACCGGATCCAGCAGGTCGTGGCGGAGATGCTGGAGCGCCGGATCAAGGACCCCAGGCTGGGGTTCGTGACCGTGACGGACACGCGAATCACCAACGACCTGAGCGACGCCACGGTGTTCTACACCGTTTTCGGCTCTGAGGCGGAACGAGCCGACTCCGCCCTGGCGCTGGAGAGCGCCAAGGGGCTCATCCGTTCGGAGGTGGGCCGCCAGACGGGGCTGCGCCACACGCCGACGCTGACGTTCACCCACGACCCGCTCCCGGACACCGCCCGTCACCTGGAGGACCTGCTCGCCGAGGCGAAGGCCAGGGACGTGGAGATCGCCAAGCGGGCCGAGGGGGCCCTGCACGCGGGGGACGCCGACCCCTACCGCAAGCCCGAGGACAGGGACCACGACTTCGGGGACGAAGAGGACGAATCCTCGGAGCGCGCGGGACGCTCCGCGACGTGACGCCCGATCCGCGTGCCGACGGCCCGGTCTCCGGCCAGGACTGGGACCGGGCCGTCGAGCTCATCTCGGCCGCGGACGAGGTCGCGCTGGCCTGTCACGTCTCGCCCGACGGTGACGCGCTCGGCTCCACGCTGGCCGTCGGGCTCGCGCTGCGCGCGGCGGGCAAGCGGGTCACCGCGTCCTTCGGTGACCGGAGTTTCCATGTGCCCAGGCTGCTCCGCTTCCTGCCGGGGCAGGACCTGCTGACCGACCCCGCGCACTATCCCGCGGTACCCGAGGTGATGGTCACCTTCGACGTCCCCACCGCCGAGCGCCTTGGCACGCTGGCCGGAAACGCGGTCAGGGCACGAGAGCTGATCGTGCTGGACCACCACCCGTCCAACACCGGGTTCGGCACGCTCAACCTGATCGACCCCGCCGCCGCAGCCACCGCCGTGCTCGCCGAGGAGTTGATCCGCAGGCTCGGCCTGCCGATCGACGGGGCCATCGCGACCTGCCTGTACGTCGGGCTCGTCACCGACACCGGCTCGTTCCGGCACTCCTCCACCACCCCGCGGGCGCATGCCATGGCCGCCCGGCTGGTGGCATGCGGGCTTGACCCCGAGCAGATCGCCCGTGAGCTGTGGGACCGCTCCCCGTTCGGCTACCTGAAGGTGCTCGGTGCCGCGCTGGAGCGGGTTCGGCTGGAGCCCGAGGTGGGCGGCGGCCTGGTCTGGACGTTCGTCACCCGGGCCGACCGGGCCGCGCACGGGCTGCCGTACGACGAGGTGGAGGGGATCATCGACGTGGTCCGGCGCACCGACGAGGCGGACGTCGCCGCGATCCTCAAGGAGGATGACGAGGGCGCCTGGCAGGTCTCGACGCGCTCCAAGGGCGGGGTGGACGTCTCGCGCGTCTGTGCCGAACTGGGCGGCGGCGGGCACGCCAAGGCGGCGGGTTTCACCTCCCACCTGCCCGTCGAGGAGACGATCGCCAGTCTCCGGGCACTGCTGTAGAACTCCCCTGACACATCTGTCAAAGGAATCCCATTGAGCACGGCTCGCGCCAAGCGCACCCCGCCGCCGAGCGGGCTGATCATCGTCGACAAGCCCGCCGAGTGGACCTCCCACGATGTCGTGGCCAAGCTCCGCGGCATCGCGGGCACCCGCAAGGTCGGCCACGCGGGCACCCTCGACCCGATGGCCACCGGGGTGCTGGTGGTCGGCGTCGAGAAGGCCACCCGCCTGCTCGGCCACCTCGCGCTCACCGAGAAGGGCTACGACGCCACGATCCGCCTCGGCCAGGCCACCAACACCGACGACGCCGAGGGGGAGATCATCGCCACGGTGTCGGCGGCGGGTGTCACCGAGGAGGACGTCCGCAAGGGGGTCGCCGCACTGACCGGTCCGATCATGCAGATCCCGCCACAGGTCAGCGCCATCAAAGTGAACGGCGAACGGGCCTACAAGCGAGCCAGGGCGGGGGAGGAGGTCACGCTCAAGCCACGTCCGGTGACCGTGTCGGGTTTCGAGATCACCGCGGTGCGACGGCACGGCGACCTCGTCGACGTCGACGCCTCGGTCTCCTGCTCCAGCGGCACCTACATCCGCGCGCTCGCCCGTGACCTGGGCGCCGGTCTGGGTGTCGGCGGCCACCTGACCGCCCTGCGCCGTACCCGGGTGGGCCCCTACGACCTGTCGGCGGCCCACACCCTGGAGGGGCTCGCCGCCGAGTGCGTGATCCTGCCGATGGCCGATGCCGTCGCGGCGGCCTTTCCCCGCCGGGACGTGACCGCGGCGGAGGCGGGCTCCGTCGCGCACGGTGGACGGCTTCCCGCGCTGGGCATGGGGGACGGGCCCATCGGGGTGTTCGGCCCCGACGGCACGCTGGTGGCACTGGTGGAGGAGCACGGCAAGATCGCCAAGTCCCTGGCGGTGTTCGTCCCCTGACGGCCGTACCGTGGTGGGTGCGCCTTCGACAGACGTCAGGGGGCATGTCGACGCCAAGGGGCTCCCCGATTGGGGAGAAGGTCCAAGAGCATGGCAGGCTTTAGGGGTCGATCCGCTACAAGGGGAAGAGGCTGCGGTGCGAGGCTGGCACGGATTGGACGACGTGCCCGAAGACTGGGGCAGGTCCGTCGTCACGATCGGCGTCTTCGACGGCGTTCACCGCGGGCATCAGCAGATGGTGGCTAGAGCCGTCGCGATGGCCGCGGATCTTGGAGTGCCCTCGGTGGTGGTGACCTTCGACCCGCATCCGGAGGAGGTGGTGCGGCCCGGCACGCACCCTCCGAGGCTGACGACGGCCAGGCACCGCACCGAGCTTCTGGCCGGGCTGGGGGTCGACGCGGTGTGCGTCCTGCCGTTCACCCTGGAGTTCTCCCGGATGAGCCCCGACGAGTTCGTGCAGACCGTGCTCGTCGACCGGCTGCACGCCGCCGGGGTCGTGGTGGGGGAGAACTTCCGCTTCGGCCACAAGGCCTCCGGTGACGTGGAGACGCTGCGTACCCTCGGCGAGAAGTACGACTTCGTGGCCGAGGCGGTCCCGCTGGTCAGCGATGGTGAGACGATCTCCTCCACGCTGATCCGCGAGCAGATCGCCTCCGGTGACATGGAGGCGGTCAGGCTGACGCTCGGCCGCCCGCACCGGGTCGAGGGTGTGGTGGTCCGCGGCTACCAGCGCGGCCGGCAACTCGGTTTCCCGACGGCCAACCTGGAGTCGCCGGAGTTCACCGCGATCCCCGCCGACGGCGTCTACGCCGGCTGGCTGCAGGGCGTCGAGACCGGCAACCTGCCCGCCGTGTACGGCGGCGAGCGCTGGCCCGCGGCGATCTCCGTGGGTACCAATCCGACCTTCGAGGGCGTGCCCCGCACCGTCGAGGCGTACGCGCTCGACCGTGACGACCTCGACCTCTACGGCGCGCACGTGGCCGTCGACTTCGGGCCGAGGCTCCGCGGCAACACCAGGTTCGACTCGATCGAGGCGCTCATCGAGCAGATCCACGCGGACGTGGACGAGGTGCGGCGCCTGACCGGCTGATCTCTCCCGCACGACCCTCGCGCCACAAGGGCCGTCACCGTCCCGGCGGGGGCCGGACCCATGGGGCTCTCGCATGATGTGCGGGGGCTGCGAGGCCGATGGTAGCCTGGCATGTCAGCTCTGTAATCGGTGTTCTCGTGATCCCGATGCTGATCTCGCCACGGCGACTGTAGGCACGCACGGTCGTTCGGGGAGCCGGAATTGCGCGTGCCCGTAGAGGTTCAAGGAGAGAAGTGTCGCTCGACACCGCCGCAAAGAAGCAGATCATCGGTGACTACGCCAAGGGTGAGACCGACACCGGTTCGCCCGAGGTGCAGATCGCGCTGCTGAGCAAGCGCATCAGCGAGCTCACCGAGCACCTGAAGGTGCACAAGCACGACCACCACAGCCGTCGCGGTCTGCTGCTGCTCGTCGGCCGCCGCCGTCGGCTGCTGAAGTACCTGCAGAGCAAGGACATCGCGCGCTACCGTTCGCTCATCGAGCGGCTCGGCCTGCGCCGATAGAGTCATGAGGGAGCGGCCTGCATGCCGCTCCCTCATCTCATATGGTCCGGTGTCGGCGCGTCGCGCCATGAAGACACCGTTCCAGTGAGCAAACTGAATAGCCGAGACAGTGCCCCGCGTCCGCAAGCAAGCGCGCCCCACGGCGTCGGAGGGCCGGTCCTCGGTAGTGGCCCCCGGTCATCTTGGCACAAGCCATACGGAACCGGGCGCTTCGATCGAAGACCGGCGCTGCACCTACGGGGAGCCGGCAACACGACGAACCAGGCGCGACACGTGCGTCTGGCCGGACGCGGGCGACCGACCCACAAGGAGGTCCCCCGTGGAGGGTGTCCACAGCAGCGAAGCCGTTATAGACAACGGCTCATTCGGTACGCGTACCATCCGGTTCGAGACCGGGCGGCTCGCGCGCCAGGCGGCGGGTTCCGCCGTCGTCTACCTCGATGACGACACGATGGTCCTCTCCGCGACCACCGCGTCCAAGAATCCCAAGGAGAACCTCGACTTCTTCCCCCTCACGGTGGACGTCGAGGAGCGGATGTACGCCGCGGGCCGCATTCCCGGCTCGTTCTTCCGGCGTGAGGGCCGTCCCTCCGAGGACGCCATCCTCACCTGCCGCCTGATCGACCGGCCGCTGCGCCCCTCGTTCGTCAAGGGCCTGCGCAACGAGATCCAGGTGGTCGCCACCATCATGGCGCTCCACCCCGAGCACCTGTACGACGTCATCGCGATCAACGCCGCGTCCCTCTCCACCCAGTTGGCGGGGCTGCCGTTCTCCGGCCCGATCGGCGGCGTCCGCGTCGCGCTGATCGAGGGCCAGTGGGTCGCCTTCCCGACCAACTCCGAGCTGGCGAACGCCACCTTCGACATGGTGGTCGCGGGCCGCGTGCTCGACGACGGCGACGTCGCGATCATGATGGTCGAGGCCGAGTCCACCCGCGACACGCTCAAGCTCGTCGCCGAGGGGGCCATGGCGCCGACCGAGGAGACCGTGGCGCAGGGCCTGGAGGCTTCCAAGCCGTTCATCAAGGTGCTCTGCGAGGCGCAGGCCAAGGTCGCGAAGGTCGCCGCCAAGGAGACCGCCGAGTACCCGCTCTTCCTCGACTACCAGGACGACGTCCTGGAGGCCGTGACCGGCGCGATCAGGAGCGAGCTCGCCGCCGCGCTGACCATCGCGGGCAAGCAGGAGCGCGAGACCGAGCTCGACCGGGTCAAGGCCCTGGCGCTGGAGAAGGTCGGACCCGACTTCGAGGGCCGCGAGAAGGAGATCAGCGCCGCCTTCAGGTCGCTGACCAAGAAGCTCATGCGCGAGCGCGTCATCGCCGAGGGTGTCCGTATCGACGGCCGCGGCGTCAAGGACATCAGGCAGCTCAGCGCCGAGGTCCACGTCGTGCCCCGGGTGCACGGTTCGGCCCTGTTCGAGCGCGGTGAGACCCAGATCCTGGGCATCACCACCCTCAACATGCTGCGCATGGAGCAGATGATCGACACGCTCAACCCCGAGCGCACCAAGCGCTACATGCACAACTACAACTTCCCGCCCTACTCCACCGGCGAGACCGGCCGCGTGGGCTCTCCCAAGCGGCGCGAGATCGGCCACGGCGCGCTCGCCGAGCGGGCGCTGCTGCCCGTCCTGCCGCTGCGCGAGGAGTTCCCGTACGCGATCCGTCAGGTCTCCGAGGCGCTGGGTTCCAACGGCTCGACCTCCATGGGGTCGGTCTGCGCCTCGACGATGGCGCTGCTCGACGCGGGTGTCCCGCTCAAGGGCATCGTCGCGGGCATCGCGATGGGGCTCATCAACGAGGGCGACCAGTACGTCACGCTGACCGACATCCTCGGGGCCGAGGACGCCATGGGCGACATGGACTTCAAGGTCGCCGGCACCAAGGACGTCATCACCGCGCTCCAGCTCGACACCAAGCTGGACGGCATTCCGGCCTCCGTGCTGGCGGCCGCGCTGAAGCAGGCCAAGGGCGCCCGCCTGGCCATCATCGACGTGATGCAGGAGGCCATCGACTCCCCGGCGGAGATGAACGTCACGGCCCCGCGCATCATCACGATCAAGATTCCGGTGGACAAGATCGGAGAGGTCATCGGCCCGAAGGGCAAGATGATCAACCAGATCCAGGACGACACCGGCGCCGAGATCACCCTCGAGGACGACGGAACCATCTACATCGGCGCCACCGACGGCCCGTCCGCCGAGGCGGCCAGGTCGGCGATCAACGCCATCGCGAACCCGCACATGCCGGAGGTCGGCGAGCGCTACCTGGGCACGGTCGTCAAGATCGCCGCCTTCGGCGCCTTCATCTCCCTCATGCCGGGCAAGGACGGCCTCCTGCACGTCTCCCAGATCCGCAAGCTGCACGGCGGCAAGCGCATCGAGAACGTCGAGGACGTCATGAACGTCGGTGAGAAGATCCAGGTGGAGATCGCCGAGATCGACTCGCGCGGCAAGCTCTCCCTGGTGCCCGTCGAGGTCATCGAGAAGGAGGCCGCGGCCAAGGCCGAGGCCGGCGACTCCGACACCTCGGCGGCCCCGCAGGCCGAGGCGCCCGCCGAGGACCGGCCGCGCGAGGAGCGGCCCCGCCGCACCCGTACCCGCAGCAGCGGTAACCGTGGCGGAGGGGAAGACCGCAACTCGTGATCACCACCACTCTGCACCCCGGCAAGGAGGGCGCCGGGGTGGTGAAGCGCACCGTCCTCCCCGGTGGGCTCCGGGTGGTGACCGAGTCCATGCCGACCGTGCGTTCCGTCGCGGTCGGCATGTGGGTCGGCATCGGATCGAGAGACGAGTCCCCCCAGCACATGGGCTCCTCCCACTTCCTTGAGCACCTGCTGTTCAAGGGGACCCCCACGCGGGACGCGCTGGAGATCTCCGCGGCCATCGAGGGCATCGGCGGCGAGATCAACGCCTTCACCGCCAAGGAGTACACCTGCTACTACGCGCGGGTCCTCGACGAGGACCTGCGGGTGGCGATCGACGTGCTCGCCGATGTGGTGACCTCCTCGCTCATCACCCCCGAGGACGTCGAGGCCGAGCGTGGCGTGATCCTGGAGGAGATCGCCATGCACGACGACGACCCCTCCGACGTGGTGCACGAGCAGTTCTCCGCCGAGCTGTACGGCGACACGCCCGTCGGCAGGCCGATCCTCGGCACCGTCGACTCGATCACCGCGGTCACCCGCGATCGGATCGCCGAGTACTACCGGCGCTACTACCTGCCCACCCACACCGTGGTGTCGGTGGCGGGCAACATCGACCACGAGCGGGTCGTGGCCCTGGTCGCCGCGGCCTACGAGCGGGCGGGGGCCCTGGGCGGGGACGCCTCGCCGGTTCCCCCGCGCGTGTCGGGGCCCGGTGTCGAGGCCCGCTCGGGTACCCGGGTGGTGCACCGGCCGACCGAGCAGGCCAACCTGGTCCTCGGTACGACCGCGCTGACCCGCACCGACGATCGCCGCTTCGCGCTCGGCGTGCTCAACGCGGCGCTCGGCGGCGGCATGTCATCGCGGCTGTTCCAGGAGATCAGGGAGAAGAGGGGCCTCGCCTACTCGGCCTACTCCTACACCTCCGCCCTCGCCGACACCGGCCAGTTCGGCATCTACGTCGGCTGCCTGCCGTCGAAGATCGACGAGGTGCTGAAGATCTGCCGCGAGGAGGTGCTCCGCGTGATCGCCCACGGCATCACCGAGGAGGAGATCGTCCGGGGCAAGGGTCAGATGCGCGGCGGTCTCGTGCTCGGCCTGGAGGACACCGGCTCCCGGATGTCCAGGATCGGCAAGGGCGAGCTGGTCTTCGACGAGCTGCTCTCGGTCGACGACCTGCTCGGCAGGATCGACGCGGTGACCCCCGAGGAGATCACCGCGGTCGCCGCGGACGTCCTCAACCGTCCGATGTCCCTCGCGGTCATCGGCCCCTACGACGAGGACAGGGACTTCAGCGCGGCTCTGGCCGGCTGACGACCCCGTCTGCGGACGGCCCCGGCGCGTTCCCGCGCCGGG
>NZ_JBEOZN010000172.1:0-18265 GCF_040298085.1 Streptosporangium sp. NPDC001681
AGTGGTCGGGGATCTTCTTCCTGGTCGCCTTCGCGATCATGTCCCTGGTCTGGGACGCCGGCGCCCGCCGGGCCATCGGCCTGCGCAGACCGTACCTGGGAGTGGTCAACCGGGATCTGACCGGCGTCCTGCTGGCGATGGGCCTGCTGCCGGCCCTCACCTACATCGCCTCCTGGACCGGCTGGTTCGCCTCGTCGCTCGGCTGGGGCCGCAACTGGGCGCAGGCGACCTCGCAGGGCCCCGGGTTCTTCGTCTTCGACTCCCTCCGCTCCTGGCTGAGCTACCACTTCCAGGTGCTGAGCTTCCACACCGGGCTGAGCGAGGGGCACACCTACCAGTCCACACCCTGGACCTGGCCCATCCTCTCGCGCCCGGTGGCGTTCCACTACGAGAGCCCCGGCACCGGGTGCGGCGCCGACAACTGCGCCGAGGCGGTGCTCGGCGTCGGCACCCCGGTCATCTGGTACGGCGGCCTGGCCGCCCTCATCGCCATGATCGCCTGGTACGTCGCCACCCGCGACTGGCGCGCCGGGGCCCTGCTCCTCGGCTACGCCGCGGGCTGGCTCCCCTGGTTCTACTACGCCCTCGCCGACAACCGGACCATGTACCTGTTCTACGCGATCACCATGGTCCCCTTCATGATCCTCGCGCTGACCATGGTCGCCGGGCTGATCATCGGGCGGGCCGACGCCGCGCCCAACCGCAGGGCGCTCGGGGCCGCGGTCGTCGGGGCCTTCACCCTGCTGGCGCTGGTCAACTTCTGGTGGCTCTACCCGGTGCTGGCCGCCGAGGTCATCCCGCACTCCCAGTGGTGGTCGCGGATGCTGTTCCGGAGCTGGGCGTGACGGGCGCGGCAGGTGTGCCGGACGCGGCGGGCCGGGAGAACCCGTGGCGCAGCGAGATCGCGGCCGCCAGGCAGGCCAGTGGCACCGCGGGCAGCAGGTAGCGGTAGTCGAACTCGGCGGTCGCGGCCGGGGCCAGGATGAGACCGAGGGCGGCCAGCCACGGCAGCAGCACGGGGCCGCCCAGCCTGCGCCAGCGCACCGCCACCCCGGCCAGGCCGATCAGCAGCAGCACGCCGATCACGAGGCCGGGCAGCCGGACGATCCGCTGGTAGCCCTGCATGAAGCCCGCCCACGGGTCGTGGACGTCGGTACCGATCACGCGTGACTTGCCCTGGATCGGCGCGGTCCGCAGGCCCGGATCGTACTTCTGCGCGTCGGTGTCGGTGTTGCCCCGGTACGACGACCAGGCAGGGAGGATCTTGTTCTCCGGCAGGAACTCGTACTGCCGGTAGGTGTTGAAATCCGGGAAGCGCGGCCGGTCCCAGCGGAAGGCGCGGAAGAAGTCGCCGGCCACCAGGCTCAGATAGTCGAGCGGCTGGGACAGGATGGCCCGCTGGGCGAACGCGCCCGCCGTCTTGTTGGTCTCCGGGGTGAACGTGCTGCCCACCCCGAAGGCGTGGAAGCGCTGGCCGTTCTGTGCCCACCAGAGGTACTTCTGCCCGGAGAAGCCGCGCTGGCCCGGCGGCGCGCTGATGCACAGCAGCGCCAGCTCCAGCTCCTCGCGGGGGTCGATCCGCATCTTCTCGCAGTCGGCGAAGAGCGCCGTCCGCATGTAGAGGATCGCGCCGTCACTGTTGGTCATCGCGAAGTTGCCGTACGCGGAGGCGAACCAGGCCATGTAGCCGACCACGGGGAGCGCGCACGCGGTGATCATCGCCGCGATCGTCTTCCAGGCCGTGCGCTTGACCAGCAGGTAGACCACGACCAGCGCGAGGATCGGCAGGCCGATCGACCGGGTGAGCGCGGTGAGGGCCAGCAGCAGCCCGATCACCGCGCCGACCCGCCAGGACATCCGCCGGTGCCAGAGCACCAGCGTGATCACGGCCACGACCAGCAGCATGAACATCGCGTCGGACATGACCAGGTGTTCGAGCTGGATCTGGTACGCGTCGAACAGCACCGGCACCGCGGCCAGCGTCGCCCCCCAGCCGGGCAGGCCGAACCTGCCGCGCAGCAGGGTGTAGATCAGCACCGCGATGCCCAGGCCCATCAGGTGCTGCACGAAGACCACCAGGCCGAAGCTGTGCAGCGGCCGCAGCGCCAGGAGCAGGAAGGAGTAGCCATTCGGGCGCAGCGCACTGGGCCGGTCGGGGTTCACCGCCCCGGAGACGTACTCGTAGGAGTCGTTGAACCACAGGGCCGGGCCATAGCCGAGCATGGTGACCACACGCAGCAGGAACGCCAGCACGAGGGCGGCCACGAAGAGGCGATGCCGGTACAGGAAGGCTCGCAGGCGAGGGATCCGGTCAGGCAAAGGCACGTCCAGGCGAGGGCGGTCGGCGACGGTCACCATGCCTTACAGGATGCCAGCCGTTTCAGGGAGTTGACCCGGGCGAGGGGCTTCAGAGGGCATCATGGTGAGATTGGCCTGTGCCGTGAGTGAAGGGTTGAGACGTGGAACTGACCGTGGTCATGCCTTGTTTGAACGAGGCGGAGACCGTGGAGACCTGCGTACGCAAGGCACTCGCCTGCATGCGGGAACACGGGATCGACGGGGAAGTGCTGATCGCCGACAACGGCAGCACCGACGGCTCACAGCAGCTCGCGCGCGAAGCCGGGGCCCGAGTCGTGCACGTTGACGCCAAGGGGTACGGCAACGCCCTGATGGGTGGCATCCGCGCCGCGCGCGGCCGCTACGTCATCATGGGCGACGCGGACGACTCCTACGACTTCACGGCGCTGCTGCCGTTCGTCGAGCAGCTCCGTGACGGCGCCGACCTGGTGATGGGCAACCGGTTCAAGGGCGGCATCGCGCCGGGCGCCATGCCCCCGCTCCACCGCTACCTGGGCAACCCGGTGCTCTCCTTCATCGGACGCCTCTTCTTCCCCAGCGCGATCGGTGACTTCCACTGCGGCCTGCGCGGTTTCCGGCGCGAGTCCATCCTCAGGCTCGGCCTGCAGACCGGCGGCATGGAGTTCGCCAGCGAGATGGTGGTCCGCTCGACCCTGTCGGGCCTGGACGTACGCGAGGTGCCCACCACGCTCTCGCCCGACGGCCGCTCCCGCCCGCCGCACCTGCGCTCCTGGCGCGACGGCTGGCGCCACCTGCGCTTCCTGATGCTCTACAGCCCGCGCTGGCTGTTCTTCATCCCCGGCCTGGTGCTGATGACCCTCGGCCTGGTCGCGGGCGCCGCCCTGACCTTCGGCCCGGTCTACATCGGAAAGCTCGCCTTCGACGTCGACACCCTGGTCGGCGCCTCCGCCATGGTGGTGATCGGCTTCCAGGCGGTGCTGTTCGCGCTGTTCACCAAGGTGTACGCGGCCGAGGAGGGCTTCCTGCCGGAAGATCGGCGGGTGCGCAAGCTCATCGACATCGTCTCCCTGGAGAAGGGGCTGGTCGTCGGCGGGCTGCTGGCCCTGGGCGGTCTGGGCGGCCTGGTCGCCTCCCTGGTCCACTGGCAGACCCGCAGCTTCGGCCCGCTGATCCCCTCGGAGTCGCTGCGCCTCGTCGTGCCCTCGGCCACCGCGCTGATCGTGAGCTTCCAGACGATTTTCGCCGCGCTGTTCATCAGCATCCTCGGCATCCGCCGTACCAAGGAGACGCCCATCGACGTGGCCGCCTCCGCGGCGGAGGAGGCCGCCGAGGCCGTCAAGCGCGCCGCCGAGGCGGTGGAGGGTTCCACTACCGGCAGGGAGAGCACCAAGGCCTGAGCCCGCGTCCCTTAGGCTGGGCACCATGTCCCAGCACATCCTGACCGCGGTCGCCTGGCCCTACGCCAACGGCCCCCGCCACATCGGGCACGTCTCCGGATTCGGCGTGCCATCCGACGTCTTCAGCCGCTATCAGCGGATGGCGGGCAACATGGTGCTCATGGTGAGCGGGACCGACGAGCACGGCACCCCGATCCAGGTGCAGGCCGACAAGGAGGGCCTGAGCGCCCGCGAGCTCGCCGACCGCTACAACAGGGTGATCGTCGAGGATCTCCAGGCGCTCGGCCTGTCCTACGACCTGTTCACCCGGACCACGACCGTGAACCACTACGCGGTGGCACAGGAGATCTTCAAGGGACTCCACGCCAACGGCTATATCTTCCCCCAGACCACGATGGGCGCCATCTCGCCCTCCACCGGGCGCACCCTGCCCGACCGCTACATCGAGGGCACCTGCCCCATCTGTGGTTACGAAGGCGCCCGTGGCGACCAGTGCGACAACTGCGGCAACCAGCTCGACCCGGTTCAGCTGATCAACCCGGTGAGCAAGGTCAACGGCGAGACACCGGTCTTCGTGGAGACCGAGCACTTCATGCTCGACCTGCCCGCGTTCGCCGAGGTTCTGGCGTCGTGGCTGCGCTCCAAGGAGGGCGACTGGCGGCCCAACGTGCTGAAGTTCGCCCTGAACATGCTCGGCGACATGCACCCCCGCGCGATCAGCCGCGACCTCGACTGGGGGGTGCCGATCCCGCTGGAGGGCTGGAGCGACCAGGCCAACAAGCGGCTCTACGTCTGGTTCGACGCGGTCGTGGGCTACCTCAGCGCCTCCATCGAGTGGGCGCGCCGCTCCGGCGACCCGGAGGCCTGGCGCCGCTGGTGGCAGGACCCTGAGGCCCTCGGCTACTACTTCATGGGCAAGGACAACATCGTCTTCCACGCGGAGATCTGGCCGGCGATGCTGCTCGGCTACAACGGCCAGGGGGCCCGCGACGGCAAGCCGGGCTCGCTCGGCGCGCTGAACCTGCCCGCCGAGGTCGTCTCCAGCGAGTTCCTGACCATGGAGGGACGCAAGTTCTCCTCCTCCCGCCAGGTCGTCATCTACGTGCGTGACTTCCTGGAGCGCTACGACGCCGACGCGCTGCGCTACTACATCGCGGTGGCGGGCCCGGAGAACCAGGACACCGACTTCACCTGGTCGGAGTTCCTCAACCGCAACAACGGCGAGCTGGTGGCGGCCTGGGGCAACCTGGTGAACCGCTCGATCTCGATGGCCGCCAAGAACTTCGGGGTCATCCCCGAGGCGGCCGACCTCACCGAGGTCGACCGCGCCATGCTGGAGCGGAGCCGCTCGGCCTTCCCGAAGGTCGCGGCCGAGTTCGAGCAGTGCCGGTTCAAGAACGCGACGAACGAGGCGTTCGAGGTCATCCGCGAGGCCAACAGGTACCTGGCCGAGCAGGAGCCCTGGAAGATCAAGGACAACCCCGAGCGGGTGAAGACCATCCTGCACGTCGCCCTGCAGGTGGTGGACGACGCCAAGACCCTGCTGACCCCGGTGCTGCCCAACTCCTCCAACAAGATCTACGCGATGCTCGGCGGCACCGGTGTCTGGGCGGGTATGCCGGAGATCCAGGAGGTCGCCGACGAGGACGGCCGGAGCTACCCGATCATCACCGGCTCCTACGACGGCGCCGCGCGCTGGGAGTCCGTCCCGATCCGGGTGGGCACCCCGCTCTCCCCGCCGACCCCGCTCTTCGTCAAGCTCGACCCGAAGATCGTCGACGAGGAACTGGCCCGTCTGGGCGAGTAGCGGCGAAGGCCCCCGGGCCTGGGCGCGGGCCGGTCTCACCCGGCCGGCGCCTGCCCGGCGGGTGTTCGGAGCCGCGGGCCGGGGCCTGGCTCTGCGCGGGGGCTGCCGGCCCCTGCCCGGTACCCGCCGATGGGCGGGCCGGTGCGCCCGGGGCCTGGGAATGAGCCGGTCCGCGCGGGGGCGCCGGGCGCGGGCCGGGCCGGCTCCTCGGTAGGTTGGACGGCGTGAGCACGCAGAAGCTTCCCGCCGCCCCCGAGCCCCTGCCGGCAGAGGTGTTCGACAGCCACTGTCACCTGGACATCATGGTGGGCAACCGCCAGGCGTCCTCGGGAGATCCGGTCGCGCAGGCCGCGCAGGCGGCCCAGGCGAGCGTCGAGGGCATCCTCGACGAGGCCCGCGCCGTCGGCGTGACGCGGCTCGTCACGATCGGCTACGACCTGCCGTCCTCGCGCTGGAACGCCGAGACGGCCGCGCTCCATCCCGACGTCTACGCCGGGGTGGCCATCCATCCCAACGAGGCGCACGCCGCGACGCCGGAGGCCCTCGCCGAGATCGAGCGGCTGGCCCGCCTGCCGCATGTCAGGGCGGTGGGGGAGACCGGGCTCGACTACTACCGCGACTGGGCGTCGAAGGACGACCAGCACGCCGGTTTCCGGGCGCACATCGAGATCGCCAAGCGGACCGGCAAGGCCCTGGTGATCCATGACCGCGAGGCCCACGACGACGTGCTGCGCGTGCTGGCCGAGCAGGGCGCCCCGGAGGTGGTGGTCTTCCACAGCTTCTCCGGTGACGCCGAGATGGCGAAGCAGTGCGTCGATGCCGGATATTTCATGTCATTTTCTGGGCCGGTCACCTACAAGAACGCCGGATACCTCCGCGAGGCCGCGAGGGTCGCGCCGAGGGAGCTGATCCTCGTCGAGACCGACGCGCCCTACCTCCCGCCCACGCCGCACCGGGGCAAGCCCAACGCGCCCTACCTCATCCCGCTCACGCTGCGCTGTCTCGCGGAGGTCAAGGAGATCGACCTCGCCGACCTCGCCGCCGCCGTCAGCGCCAACGGAGAGACCGTCTTCGGCCCCTGGTGACGGGTGGGACGGCCGCCCCGGCCAGGTCCACGACCGCGGGTCACGTACCGACGAGCTTCGCGTGACGTCGCTCAGCCCACCGCGGCGCCGAAGTCGGCGGGGGCGCCGCCGTCCAGGGCGGGGATCTTTCCGGTGCCCGGTGAGAGCGGGACGCCCTGGGCGTCGTTGCGGCCCAGCAGGATGACCGTTCCCACGCCCGCCTGGTCGGGGGCGCCGACGACCAGCCGGTTACCGCTGAACCCAACGGACCAGCCGAAGTGGTCGCCGGCCTGACTCTGGGTGATCAGCCGGCTCCCCGCCGGGTCGCCCACCGGCACCAGTCGCACGCCGCCGCGCCGGTCGGGGCCGTCGAAGGGCACGCCCACGGCGAGCCTGACCCCTCCGGAGGCGGTGAACGCCAGCGAGAACCCGTATCCCTCGCCCGCCGCTCCCTCGGAGCCCTGGTCGAAGGTGGCGGCAGGGGCGATCTCCAGGGTGCTTGAGGCCTGGAACAACTGGACGAGACCGGAGTCCTGCACGCCCCCGCCGTCACCGAGCGGGGCGCTCACCGCGAGATAGCCGACGTCGCCCTCCTCGGTGTAGGCCATCGCGTAACCGAACAGGTCGCCCGCGCCGGCGTCGACGATCTCGCGGAGGTCCCACTTCTTGCTCCGGTACTCGCTCCGGGACCCGCGTACGTCGAAGATCACTGTGAGTGCCCCCGCGTCCAGCTTGCCCCCGCCGGCCTGGGGCCCCGTTCCGTCGTCGTTCTCGTACGGCGATCCGACCGCGAGATCCGGCTCGCCGGGGATGCCGCCCAGTTTGCCGATCGCCAGCGACCAGCCGAACATGTCGCCGACCTCGCCGTTGCCCGTGACGCCCTTGGACTCCTGGGAGATCCGCCGGCCCTCGCCGGAGGTCTCGGTGTCGAACAGGTAGACCGCGCCGGAGTCGGCGACACCGTCGGCGTTCTCGTGCGGGGCGCCGACCGCCACCAGCGTTCCGCCGGAGGCCAGGGACCAGCCGAAGTGAGCGTCGGCCTCGGGGGAGGGAGAGACCAGGCGGATCGTCCTGGGGTCGGGGCCGCCGTGCACCACGTAGACCGCGCCCGCGTCCCGGTAGCCCGCCACGTCCGCGTACGGGGCGCCGATGAGCAGGTCGGCACAGCCGTCGCCGTCGATCCTGGCCAGCCGCACCGACCACCCGAAGCCGTCACCCGCCTCGGTCTCGGCGACGGTCACGGCCTTTCCAGCCTCCCCCCGGCCGAACAGCACGTGCACGGCACCCGTGCCGGCCAGCCCGCCGGGGTCGGCGAACGGGTCGCCGACCGCGATGTCGTCCACCCCGTCGCCGTCGAAGTCGCTCGCGCCCGTTCCGGTGCAGTCGGCGGCCGGGGCGGAAGCGGCATCGGACCAGGCGGACCCGGTGGACGACCACGCGATCGCGGCCGCGGCCACGAGAGAGAGCAGCAGCCTCATGACACCCTCACCTCTATCTCCCCGCCGCCCTCGATCACCGTTCCGGTCAGCTTCGCGGGTTTGCGGGACGGGGGCAGGTCGTAGACCAGGACGCCGTCCACCTTCGCCCCGGGGGGCAGGGTGGCCGGCGGCTCCGTCGAGGAGCCCTCGGCGGTGTGCGCCGTGCCGACGTCGTCGAGCAGGGTGAGCGGGGTGCGGCTGAGCCGGGCCGCCTCCCCGCCGGTGTTGACCAGCGTCCACGGGATCGTGCAGAGCATGCCGCGTACCGGGGTGGCGCCCTCGTAGACGGTGAGTCCGCACGTCGGGGTGCGCGGGATGATCAGCTGCGGGTCCTTGAGGAAGGAGCCTGTCGTGACCCTGCGGCCCACGTCGGTGGCACGGGTGGCGCCGGTGCCGCTGGTGCCGCCGGTACCGCCCGCCCGGGTCTCCCCCCGGTCACCCAGATCCGGGCCGCGCAGGTTCAGCAGCACGACGACCGTGACGGCCAGTGCCGCGAGCACAGCCAGCCCGGCGAACAGCCAGCGCCGCCGGGGTGCCGTCCGGGCCGGGCCGGGGCCGGTGAACGGTTGTGACGGCGATGTCGTGGGCTCGGGCCGCGAGGGCGAGAGGGAGTCCGCAGGTGCCGGTGCCGTGGAAGGGCCGGGCGGCGCGGGCGTGGCGGGTGCGGTGGCCGGGTCTGCCGGCTCCTGGATCGGCGGGGCGGGAAACCGCGTCCCCAGGTTCAGCGCGCTGAGCGTCTGGGTGGAGTCGGGCTCCACGTTGGCGGGTGGCTGCCAGGACTCGTGGAGCAGGTCACTGGCTATCAACGTGGGCGGGTCGGCCCGGGTGGGAGCCGGTGAGGACGGAGCGGCGATCCCGCCGCCGACCAGGGCGATCAGCAGGTCCTGGGCGGTGGGCCGCTGGTAGGGGTCCATCGCGGTCGCGCGGTGGACCAGGTCGTTCAGCGGGGCGGGGAGCGCGCCCAGGTCGGGCGGGCTGTTGAGCAGCCGGGTGGCCATCGTTATCAGGTCGCCCCGCCCGTAGGGGTGGCGGCCGTTGCCCGCGTACGCGACCAGGCAGCCCCAGGCGAAGATGTCCGCGGCCGGCGTGACGGCCAGGCCACGGACCTGCTCAGGGGCCCACCAGCCGGGGCTGCCGAGTACCTCGCCCGAGCGGGTGAAGCTGTGCGTGGAGTCAAGGGCCCTGGCGATGCCGAAGTCGATCACCCGGGGCCCGGACATGGACAGGATCACGTTGGCGGGTTTGAGGTCGCGGTGCACCAGGCCGGCGACATGGATCGCGGCCAGCGCCGCCGCCACCCCCAGGGCCACGCCGTGCAGCGTTCCGGGCTCCAGCGCGCCGTGCTCGGAGATCTGGCGGGACAGCGGCGTGCCCGCGATGTACTCGGTGACCATGTACGGCCGGTTGTCGTCGCCGGTGCCGTTGTCCAGCACCTGCGCCGTGCAGAACGAGGCCACCCGCCGGGCGTTCTCGACCTCCGCGTGGAATCTCGCGGCGAAGCCGTCCTCGACCGCGACCTCCGCCTTCACCACCTTGAGCGCGACCGGTCGTCCGGCCGGCGCCAGTGCCAGGTAG
The DNA here is from genome assembly GCF_040298085.1 of Streptosporangium sp. NPDC001681. Taxonomy (NCBI): domain Bacteria; kingdom Bacillati; phylum Actinomycetota; class Actinomycetes; order Streptosporangiales; family Streptosporangiaceae; genus Streptosporangium; species Streptosporangium sp. NPDC001681. Next base: position 9,641 of record NZ_JBEOZN010000172.1, read on the forward strand.
ACGGTCCCCATCCCGCCCTCGCCAAGGCGCCCGAGCAGGCGGTAGGCCCCGATGCGCTCGGGGTCGGTGGATCGCAGTCCTTCGACACCGGGCTGGTTCACGTCCTCTTCACCGGGAAGGTTCCCTTCCTCGCAGTCGGTCCCCCGTATGGCAACGTTATCCACAACGGAACCTCTCGTGCTCCATCACGCGTCCTCGCATGGGCTTCGGTGCGGGAAACTTGTCGGGTGACATGGGAGAGCGACCTTGGGTGATCGAGGCAGACAAATCGGAGACCACAACGGTCCGGCGGGCGTGCGGTCCGGGCCACTGCGTGAGGGACCAGCATGAGCCTTCTTGGTCCAGCGGAAATACGTATTTTGGCGGACAAGCTCAATATTCGTCCTACGAAGAAGCTCGGCCAGAACTTCGTGATCGACGCGGGCACGGTCCGCAAGATCGTGAGGGTGGCCGAGCTTGAGCCCGACGACGTGGTCATCGAGGTGGGTCCAGGGCTGGGGTCGCTCACGCTCGCGCTGCTTCCCGAGGTCCGCGGCGTGATCGCGGTGGAGATCGATCCCGTGCTCGCCGCCCAGCTGCCGCTGACGGTCGACCGGCACGCCCCGGAGCTCGCCGACCGGCTCACCGTGGTGCTCGCCGACGCCATGCGCGTCCTGCCCGAGGATCTGCCCGCGGAGCGGCCGAGCGCGCTGGTCGCCAACCTTCCCTACAACGTGTCGGTCCCGGTGGTGCTCCACCTGCTGGAGACGCAGCCGTCGCTGCGCAAGGTTCTGATCATGGTCCAGGCCGAGGTCGCCGACCGGCTGGCCGCCGCCCCCGGTTCCAAGGTCTACGGCATCCCCTCGGTCAAGGCCGCCTGGTACGCCGACGTCCGCCGGGCCGGTCCCGTCGGCCGCACCGTCTTCTGGCCGGTTCCCAACGTCGACTCCGGCCTGGTCGCGATGGTCAGGCGGGAGCCGCCCACGACGGTGGCCACCCGCGAGGAGGTCTTCGCGGTGGTGGACGCCGCCTTCGCCCAGCGTCGCAAGACCCTGCGTGCCGCCCTCGCCTCCTGGGCCGGTACGGCCCCCGCCGCGGAGCGGGCGCTGCGGGCCGCCGGGATCGACCCCGCCACCCGCGGCGAGCAGCTCAGGGTCGAGGATTTCGCGAGGATCGCGGAGAACCGTACGCCTAAAAGCGGTACATAGTGTGATTTGCCGGTTCGTTTGCGTGCGGGGGGGAGGGATCCCGTTACGATCTGACGTCGTGACCAGTGAGCGAGCCCCCATGGGGGACGCATGAACTCCGTGACCGTCCGCGTACCAGCGAAGGTCAACCTGCAACTTGCCGTCGGCCCGCTACGGGATGACGGCTACCACGACCTCGTCAACGTCTTCCACGCCGTCTCGATCTTCGATGAGGTCACGGCCACCGCGGAGACCGGGATGAGCGTCCGAGTGGAGGGCGAGTCCGCGGACCAGGTGCCCGAGGACGGCGACAACCTCGCGATCCGGGCGGCCCTCGCGCTGGCCGGGCACGCGGGCCGCCCGTACGGGGTGAACCTGCTCATCCGCAAGTCGATCCCGGTGGCGGGCGGCATGGCGGGCGGCAGCGCCGACGCCGCCGCGGCCCTGGTCGCCTGCAACGAGCTCTGGGGTCTCGGCCTGCCGCGTGAGGACCTGATGGAGATCGCCGCCGACCTCGGCAGCGACGTCCCCTTCGCGCTGCTCGGCGGTACCGCGGTCGGCACCGGCAGGGGAGAGCGGCTGACCTCGCTGGACGTCGCGGGCACCTTCCACTGGGTGTTCGCGCTGGCCGACGGCGGCCTGTCCACGGCCGCGGTCTACGCCGAGTGCGACCGCCTCCGCCAGGCGAGCGGCGAGCTGGTGGCCTGGCCCCAGGCCGCCGAGGCACTGCTGGCCGCGCTCCGCGAGGGTGACGCGGAGGCCCTTGGTGTCCAGCTCGGCAACGACCTGCAGCCCGCCGCCGTGGCGCTGCGCGGCTCGCTGGCCCGCACCCTGGACGCGGGGCGGGAGCAGGGCGCCCTCGGCTCGCTGGTCTCCGGTTCCGGGCCCACCTGCGCCTTCCTCGCCCGGTCGGCGGCCCACGCGGGCGAGCTGGCAGCCTGCCTGAAGGACGCCGGCGTGGCGCGCGACGTCATCACCGCCCACGGCCCCGTGCCCGGCCCGGTGGTCGTCTAGGCTCCCCGTGGTCACCGTCGTGGTCACCGTCTCCGCGGGCACGACCGGTCGGTCTCGCCGGTCGAGGCGGCCATCCGATGGAGGCGCCCGAAGGCGCCGTCAGGGACGGGACGGTTCTCGCGGCGGGGGCCGCGTGGGCCGGGAGCGGATACGCTTGTCTGGCGATGAATCTGGTCAATCTTGAGTCGGTCTCCCACTCCTACGGTCCCAAGCCCCTGCTCAACGACGTCTCACTCGGCATCGAGGCGGGCGACCGCATCGGCGTGGTCGGCCGCAACGGCGGTGGCAAGACCACCCTCATCTCGGTGATAGCCGGTGACCTCAAGCCCAATGCCGGGCGGGTCACCCATAACCGGGGGCTCCAGGTAGGGGTGCTGTCGCAGGGCGACGACCTCGACCCGGCGCGGCCGGTGCGCGACATCGTCCTCGGTGACAGGTCCGAGCACGAGTGGGCGGGTGACGCGGGCATCCGTGAGATCCTCGCCAACCTGCTCGGCGACATCGACCTGACCGCGCTCGCCGGGAGCCTGTCGGGAGGTGAACGGCGCCGTACCGCCCTCGCCAAGCTGCTCATCGACGAGCACGACCTGATCATCCTGGACGAGCCCACCAACCACCTCGACATCGAGGCCATCGACTGGCTCGCCAGGCACCTGGCCGGCCGCAGGACGGCACTGCTGGTCGTCACCCACGACCGGTGGTTCCTCGACGCGGTCTCCACCAGGACGTGGGAGGTCACAGACGGCTCGGTCGAGCGCTACGAGGGCGGGTACGCCGCGTACGTGCTGGCCAAGGCCGAGCGCGCCCGGCTGGCCGCCGCCTCCGAGGCCCGCCGCCAGAACCTGATGCGCAAGGAGATCGCCTGGCTCCGCCGGGGTCCGCCCGCCCGCACCTCCAAGCCCAAGTTCCGCATCGACGCGGCCCAGGCGCTGATCGCCGACGAGCCTCCGGCCAGGGAGAGCGTCGAACTGGTCAAGTTCGCCGCGGCCCGGCTGGGACGCACGGTCTACGACCTTGAGGACGTCACGCTGCACGCCGGGGGACCCGGCCAGGGACCGCTGGTCCTCGACCACTCGACCTGGCAGTTCGGTCCCGGCGACCGGATCGGCCTGATCGGAGTGAACGGCTCCGGCAAGTCCTCGCTGCTCCGCCTGCTCGCCGGTACCGTGCACCCCGACTCGGGCAGGCTGGTACGCGGCAAGACGGTCCGCCTGGCGCACCTGTCGCAGGAGCTGGGCGAGCTCGACCCTGAGCGCCGGGTGCTGGAGACCGTCGAGGAGGTCCGCAAGTTCGTGCAGGTCGGCAAGAAGGAGTGGACCGCCTCCCAGCTGCTGGAGCGCCTCGGCTTCAAGGGGGACGCGCAGTGGAAGGTCGTCGGTGACCTGTCCGGTGGCGAGCGGCGCCGCCTGCAGCTGCTCCGCCTCCTGATGGACGACCCCAACGTGCTGCTGCTCGACGAGCCGACCAACGACCTCGACATCGAGACGCTCAACGAGCTGGAGGACCTGCTCGACGGCTGGCCGGGCACGCTGATCCTGGTCAGTCACGACCGTTACTTCCTGGAGCGGGTCACCGACAAGACCGTCGCCCTGCTCGGTGACCACAGGCTGTCGATGCTCCCCGGCGGAGTGGACGAGTACCTGTCCCGGCGGGCCTCGGGCGCGGCCCTGTCCGCGCGCGCGGCGTCCGGCGCGGTCTCCGGTGCGGCCTCCGCCACCTCGGCCGCGGTCGCGAAGGAGACGGCGCCCGGTCTGTCGGCGCGTGAGGAGCGCGATCTCCGCAAGGAGCTCTCCCGGCTGGAACGCCAGCTCGACAAGCTGAGCGGCCGCGAGGCGAAACTGCACGAGTCCATGGCCGACGCCGCCGCCGACTACGAGCGGCTGGCCTCGCTCGACGCGCAGCTGAAGGAGATCCTCGCGGAGAAGGACTCGATCGAGGGTGAGTGGCTGGAGCTGGCCGACCGCCTGGGCGAGTGAGCCTCCCGGGGCCGTGCGTTGAGGCCCGAGAGGGTGGCTGGGAACACCCTTCGGGGCGCGCCGGGTTTATCCCGCCGCCCTCGGGCACAGGAGGTCAGTGCGCTCCGGTGTCGGTCGCGTCAAAAGGGACGAGTAGCGTGCGCAGCAGGTCCGAAAGGGCCTGCTGTTCGCGTTCCTGCAGGCTCGCGAGGAGCTCGCGTTCGCGGCGCAGCAGGTCGGCGAAGGCGTTGTCCACCCGGGTCCGCCCGGCGTCGGTCAGGGAGACCAGGACGCCGCGCCGGTCCTCGGGGTCGGGGCGCCGCCTGACCAGCCCGGCCGCGGCCAGCCGGTCGATCCGGTTGGTCATCGTCCCCGACGTCACCAGCGTCGCGCGGAGCAGGGCTCCCGGGCTCATCTGGTACGGCTCCCCGGCCCGGCGCAGGGCGGTGAGCACGTCGAACTCCCAGGTCTCCAGGTCGTGCTCGGCGAAGGCGGCCCGGCGGGCGCGGTCGAGATGGCGGGCCAGCCGGGAGACCCGGCTGAGCACCTGGAGCGGCTCCACGTCGAGGTCCGGGCGTTCCTGATTCCAGGCGGCGACCAGCAGGTCGACCTCGTCCTTCGCTCCGGCCGAACGGCCGGAGTCGTGGTCCGCGTGGTGCAGGGTCATGCCGGGAGTCTATCTGTCTTGACATCGAGATATCTCGCCGGATATCAATTGTCTTGATGTCGAGATATACCTGGGACCCCGTGATCTACGGTCGCTACGCCGACGAGCGCGCGCGCCCCTTCTTCGACCTGGTTTCCAGGATAGCCGTAGAGAATCCCGGCTACGTGGTCGACGCGGGCTGCGGTACCGGCGAGCTCACCGCCGAGCTGGCCAGGCGCTGGCCGGACGCCCGGGTCCACGGCTTCGACTCCTCGCCCGCCATGATCGAGAAGGCGCCGGCGGGCGGTTCGCTCTCCTTCTCCGTCGACGACGTCACGCGCTGGCGCCCTGAGCGGCCGGTCGACGTGATCGTGTCCAATGCCGTCCTGCAGTGGGTGCCCGACCACCGCGAGCTGCTGCCGCGCTGGGTGGAGGCCCTCGCCCCCGACGGCCGGCTCGCCTTCCAGGTTCCCGGCAACTTCGACGCTCCCAGCCACGCCCTGGTCCGCGAGCTCTGCCGGACGAGGTGGCGCGACCGGCTGGGCGACCTGGCCCGCCCCTCCCTGGTCGACGACCCGGCCGGCTATCACGACCTGCTCGCTCGACTGGGCTGCCGGGTGGACGCGTGGGAGACCACCTACCTGCACGTGCTCCCCGGCGACGACGCCGTGCTCTCCTGGATCACCGGCACCGCCCTGCGCCCCATGCTCGACCGCCTGGACCCCGCCGAGGCCGCCGGCTTCCTCGCCGACTGCGCCGCCCTGCTCCGCGAGGCCTACCCCCGCGGGCCGTACGGCACGGTCTTCCCCTTCCGCAGGATCTTCGTGGTCGCCGGGAAGTGACCGGGTGACGCGCCGCCGCCCGTTCGGTGGGTGCCGGTGGGTCGGTGATCTCAGGAGCGGGTTTCTGGCCCGACAACCGGGCATGAATGGATATATGGGCAAATTAGGGGATGACCTGTGGCAATAGAGATCGAGGATAAGTTCGATGTGCCGGAGGATTACCAGCTGCCGGACCTCACCGGACTTCCGGGCGTCGGGGAGGTCGTGGGCCCGAAGACCCATCGGCTGGTCGCCCTCTACTTCGACACGCCCGATCTGAGGCTCGCCGCGCGGGGGATCACCCTGAGAAGGCGCAGGGGCGGCACCGATCCCGGCTGGCACCTCAAGCTGCCCAAGGCCAAGGGTGTACGGCAGGAGATCACCCACCCGCTGACCCGGAGCATCAAGATCGTTCCTGCCGAACTGGCGGATCTGGTGCTCGCCTACACCCGGGGCGCCCCGCTGGCGCCCGTCGCCGAGTTGGACACCCGCCGTGCCGTCACCACGCTGGTCAACGGTGCCGGGGTGAGGCTGGTCGAGATCGCCGATGACCGGGTCAAGGGCACCGTGCTCGGCGACGAACCCCACGTCGAACGCTGGCACGAGGTCGAGGCGGAGATCCTCCATGGTGACGAGAGGCTGCTGAAGAAGGTCGGAAAGCGGCTGCGCAAGGCCGGCGCCAGTCCCGCCGAATCGGCGAGCAAGCTCGCGCGCCTGCTCGGTGGCGCCGGAGCGGCCCACGAGCAGCCGCGTGCCAGGACGGCCCCGGGTTCCGCGGGTGAGGTCGCCGTCGGTTATCTCACCGCTCAGGTCGGCGCGTTGCTCACGCAGGACCCCCGGGTCCGTAGGGCCGAGGAGGACGCCGTGCACCAGATGCGCGTCGCCGCCCGGCGGCTTCGCAGCGCGATGAAGTCGTTCAGGACGGTCGTCGGGGGCACCGGGAGCGTCCAGGACGAGCTCAAGTGGCTCGGCGCGGTCCTCGGCGAGGCACGCGACCTGGAGGTCATCCGCGAGCGGTTCGCGAGCAGGCTCGACAGCCTGGACAGCGCGCTGATCGTGGGTCCGGTCAGGGCCCGCCTCAGCTCCGACCTGCTGGACGACGAGCACGAGGCCCTCGACCGGATCAGGGACGCTCTCGGCTCCGAGCGCTACTTCGCCCTGCTCGACGCCCTCGACGACCTGATCGCCACCCCCGTGCTCACCAAGGCCGCCGGCAGGCCCGCGGAGACCCTGAAGGCCGTCGCGGCCAAGAGCTGGCGCCGGGTCGCCAGGGCCTACGACACCGCGCTGTCCATCGAGGACCCCGCCGAGCGCGAGCTCGCCATGCACGAAGTGCGCAAGGCGGCCAAGCGGGCCCGTTACACCGCGGAGGTGCCCGGTATGAAGAAGCTGGCCAAGCGGGCGGAGACGGTACAGGAGGCGCTGGGCACCCACATGGACGGCGTCGTCGCGCAGGAACGGCTGGCAGCCGAGGCCGCGAACGCCCGTCTGGCGGGGGAGGACACCTACACCTACGGCGTGCTGACCGGCGTGGAGCGGGCCGGCGCCGAGCGCGCCGGCGAGGAGTTCCCCCGGATCTGGGCCGACACCGCGGCCGCCGTCGCGAAGCTTCTCTGAGGTCCTCCCGGCCCCTCGGCCGCCACGCGCCCGGGACCGGCTGGAGATCGCGTCAGACGGTGTAGCGGTCCACGGCCACGACACGGCCGCCGTTGTGGTGCAGCACCGTGAACGCGCCCTTGGCCAGCCGCGCGTCACCGGACCGGCCGCCGACTTCGGAGATCAGCCCGGGCAGGGTCTTGCCGTGGCCGCAGAGCGCCGTGGGCCGGTTCGAGGCCAGTGCCTTCTCGACCAGGAGCAGGGAGGCCTGGAAGTCGTGGTGGGTCTCCGACAGGACGGGTTCGAGCCGGACCGGCAGGCCGGCCCGTTCGGCGTACGGTTCCAGGGTCTGCACGCACCGCCTGCTGGGGGAGCTGACCAGTTCCGCGGGGCGGAAGGCGCCCAGCACGCTCGCGAGCACCTCGGCCTGCCTCAGGCCGTTCTCGTCGAGCGGCCGGTCGTCGTCGTCGCCCTTCCAGTCCTGCCGGTTCCCCGCCAGGGCGTGCCGTACCAGCACGAGCGGGGTGGTCGTCGGCGATGCCGCGCCGAGCGCGCGGAGCAGCCCGGCGTCCCAGTCGTAGGTCAGGCGCCGTGCGGCCTCCCGCACAGGCAGCCAGACCACATCGTCGACCTCGCGCCTGTCGGTACGGCTCTCCTCGGAGACCATCCTGGCCAGCCAGTAGTCGACGCGCTTGGGCAGCCCGCCCTTCGTGTAGTGGCTCGGCGGCAGCGACCGGCCGAGCTCCACGGTGATCCCCGTCTCCTCGGCCACCTCGCGCAGCGCGCCGGCGATGGCGTGCTCGCCGTTCTTCAGCTTCCCCTTGGGGAACGACCAGTCGTCGTACCTGGGCCGATGGACGAGGGCGACCTCCGGCGCGTCCGGTGAACCGCGCCAGACGACCGCCCCGGCCGCGCGGATCATGCCGTCCGGGTGGACGGCGTGCTCAGTCATCGACGGCCCTCCACCTACGGGTGCCGATCAGATAGGTCTGCAGGTCATCGCCGGGATGCCGGACCCAGGTCCCGTCCGGGTTGAGCCACCAGGTCGCGGTGTCGTCGGACATGGCCCGGTCCAGCAGGCCGCTGAGGTAGTTCCGCTGCTGCTGGCTGGCGACCTTGACCAGCACCTCCACCCGGCGCTCGATGTTGCGGCGCATCATGTCACCGCTGCCGATCCAGACCTCCGGACGCCGGCCGTGGCCGAACTCGTAGATCCGCGAGTGTTCGAGGAAACGGCCCAGCACGCTCCTGACCCGGATGTTCTCCGACAGTCCCGGTATGCCGGGGCGGAGCGTGCAGACCCCTCGCACCCACAGATCCACCGGTACGCCGGCCCGCGACGCCCGGTAGAGGGCGTCGATGATGGGCTCGTCGACCAGGGAGTTCGTCTTCATCCTGATGCCGGCGGGACGGCCCGCCTCCTGATG
>NZ_JBEOZN010000173.1:0-17389 GCF_040298085.1 Streptosporangium sp. NPDC001681
GGGGATCCGTGCGAGCGCGATCCGGAACTGGTCCGCCGCGACGTCGCCGAGGGGTATGTCTCTCCCGACGCCGCCCGCAGGATCTACGGGATCGAGGCCGTCCGATGAACGACGTGGTCATTGTCAACTGCACGGTCACCGACGCCCGCGCCGGCGGTGCTCCGTCGGCCAAGGCGTCGGCCGAGGCTCCGAAGGGCGCCGAGGGGCGGATCGCGGACGCGGCGGTGTGGATCCGGGACGACAGGATCGCGGCCGTGGGTCCTCGCGAGCAGGTCCTGGAGCGGGTGGGGGAGGCCCCGCGGCTCGATCTCGACGGCGCGTACGTCACCCCCGGCCTGGTCAACATGCACACCCACCTGTCCCTGTCGCTGCCAGGCCAGGGAGGCGACAGCGTCAAGAACATGACGGCGCACGAACTCGTCCTCTACATGGCCGACGGTGCCCGTCGTACTCTGCACTGCGGGGTCACCACGGTGCGGTGCGTGGCCGAGAAGGAGCACGCCGACTTCGCGCTGCGCCGGGCCATCGAGTCGGGCAGGGCGACCGGGCCGCGCATCTTCACGGCGGGCCAGGCCCTGGTCTGCACCGGCGGCCACGGCCACGAGGCGAGCGACACCATGGAGTGCGACGGAGTCGACGGGTTCCGGCGCGGGGTGCGCACCCAGGTCAAGGCGGGTGCCGACCTCATCAAGATCATGATCTCCGGTGGCATCGCCGGGGAGCACGAGAGCATCGACACCCCGCAGCTGTTCTCCGACGAGATGGCGGCGGCGCTGCAGACCGCGCACGCCTGGGGCCGGAAGGTCACCGCGCACGCGGGGCCGGCGGCGGTGATCGCCGAGGCCGTCGAGCTGGGCCTCGACTGCGTGGAGCACGGCTACCAGCTCACCCCCGAGGTCGCGAAGAGGATGGCCGAGCGCGGCACGGCCCTGGTGCCGACGCTGCTCGTCACCCGCTGCAAGGAGTTCTTCGACGAGCTCGGGGTGCCGCAGTGGATGCAGTGCCGCTCGCTCGGCGCGGGTCCCCGGCATCTGGAGAGCTACGCCATGGCCCTCGACGCCGGGGTGGAGGTCCTGCTGGGCAGCGACATGCCGCCGTTCTGGGACTTCGAGGGGACCAACGCCTCGGTACGCGAGCTGGAGTGCATGTCCGAGGGAGGTCTCGGCCCGGCGGGAGCGCTCTACGCGGGCACGCTCGGCCCGGTGCGCTGGCTCGGCGCCGACGCCGACCTCGGCACCGTCGAGGTCGGCAAGTACGCGGACCTCATCGCCATGGACGCGGATCCGCTCGCGGACACCTCGGCCTTCCGGGGGGTCCGCTGGGTGATGAAGGGCGGCCGGGTCGTCCGCGACGACCGGTCGGGATGGGAGAAGCAGTGAACGCGGTTTTCCCGGGGTCTGAAGACCGGGGCATCTGGGTGAGGTACCGGTGAACGGCTCGATGAACGGCTCGACGAACGGCTCTGTGAACGACGCGGAGGCCGCCGCGATCGCGGCGGGCATCGACGACATGTACGACGCCTTCCTCGCGGCGGACCGGCGCCGGTTCGACAGCCACCTGCACGCCGAGGTGACCACCTGGGAGACGCACCTGCCGGGACCGCTGCGTACCCGGTCGGAGCTCGACGCCTACCGCGACGAGAGGGACGGCTCGGGTGCCCGTCCCGCACTCGACAGACTGGCGGCCGAGGACAAGCGGATCGACGTGTGGGGCGACGCCGGGGTGGCGCGCTACCTGCTCGTCGCCGAGGCGCCGGGTGAACCCGCGCAGTACAGCCGGGTGACCGACGTGCTGCGCAGGACCGGCGGCGACTGGCTCATCGTGCACCACCACTCCGAACTGCTCGTGCCATGAGCGGGGGCACGGGCGAGGACATCGGCGAGGGCACGGGCGAGCGAGGGGCGGGCATGGCGGACGACGGCGACATGGAACTGTACGACCTGCGGGTCGTGGTCGACCGCATCGAGGGCAGATCCGTCTGCGGCATGGAGGTGGGCGACTGCTTCACGCTGGAGCGGAGCGCGCACCTGCGCCTCCCCGACGGTGAGCACTTCTGCGTCTACGCGCTCGCCTCGGTCCTGCCGTTCCTCGCCGCCAAGCAGCGCGACCTGGCCCAGGGCGACTGGCTGGCGCAGGACTCCCACTTCAGCTGCCCCGACCCGGAGGAGCGGCTGGTGATGCGGGTCGAGCGGACCCGCCGCCGCCGGATGAACTCCGCCGACCTGACCTGAGGTGATCCCCCGATGAGCACTACCGAGATCGGTCTGGGCCTGCAGAGCGACAAGCGGGCCGGTGACTACGCGCGGCTCGCGCGCCGCGCCGAGGATCACGGCTTCGACGTGCTGAGCGTGTTCGGCGACCTGATGTACCAGCCGCCGATCTTCCCGCTGCTGGAGATGGCCGCCGCCACCGAGAGGGTGCGGCTCGGCACGGCCTGCCTCAACCCGTACTCGGCGGCGCCGTACGAGATCGCCGGGCAGCTCGCCGCCCTTGACCTGGCCTCGCACGGCCGCGCCTACCTGGGCCTGGCACGCGGTACCTGGCTCGGCGCCGTGGGCATCGCCCAGCCACGGCCGCTGACCGCGCTGGCGGAGGCCGTCGAGGTGGTCTACCGGCTGCTGGCCGGCGACGCCGGAGGGTTCGAGGGGGAGATGTTCCGCCTGGCGCCGGGCACCCGGCTGCGCTACCCCGTACACCGCACCCGGCCGCCGCTGCTGCTCGGCGCGTGGGGGCCGAAGGGCGCGGCGCTGGCCGGGCGGATCGCCGACGAGATCAAGGTGGGCGGCAGCGCGAACCCGGCGATGGTCGGGGTGATCGGTGAGCGGGTCGCGGCCGGGGCGACGGCGGCCGGACGTGACCCGGGCGAGGTGGGCGTCGTCCTGGGCGCGGTGACGGTCGTGGACGTCGACGGTGCCGCGGCCAGAGCCAGGGCGCGCAGCGAGGTCGCCATGTACCTCGCGGTGGTCGCCGACCTCGACCCGACCGTGGAGATCCCCGCCGACCTGCTCGGCCGGGTCAAGGAACTGGTCGACGACGGCAGGGACGAGGCCGCCGGGCGGCTGATCCCCGACGACCTGCTCGACCTGTTCGCCTTCTCCGGTGACCCGGAGCAGGTCGCCGCGCAGGCACAGGCCCTCATCGACGCGGGCGCGCACCGGGTGGAGTTCGGCACGCCGCACGGTCTCACCGACGACCGTGGCGTGGAGTTGCTGGGCACCGAGGTGCTGCCGCTGCTGAACCGCTCACCGAGGGGGGCGGCGTAGCTGTTCCGTCCCGTGGATCCGACCGGCAGCGACAGGCAGGGAGGCCAAGAGAGGCAGGGCCTGACCATGGTGCCTTCGGGTGACGCTCCGTCATCCTGAAACCGGATCCCCGTAGAACCTTTCGTCCGCAAAGCGCACTGCCCGAATCATCTCGTACTCCTAATTTCACTTGAGTTCAGCATGAGTGAACATTGGCGGGGAAGAAGGAGACGATGTGACGAGCGAGCGTGCCGGAGGTCCGGCGATCAGGACGTCGGCGTGATGGCCACGCGGGCCGAGGACCTCCGTGATCCGAGCGGAACCGGCTCGGCAGGACCCGGCCGGGGTGGACCTGACCAGGGCGGATCCGACGGTTCCGCCGGGCGCGGCGCGTCGCGCGCTCCCGGCGTGTTCGGCGAGGACGGCGAGTTCGGCGAGCGGGCGGCGCTGGCGGCCGACGCCGAGGACTCGGTCTGCCGTCGCGAGGAGTTCCTGCTGCCGCCCGCCCCCGCCTCCTGCCGATACCCCGAGGTCGCCTACTTCGCGGGCAACTCGCTCGGCCTGCAGCCCCGTGCCGTCCGCGCCGCGCTCGCCGCCGAGCTGGACGACTGGGCGCTGCACGCGGTCGAGGGGCACCACCGGGCGGCACACCCCTGGCTGCCCTACCAAGCCGAGCTGCGCGAGGACGCCGCCGCGCTGGTGGGCGCGGCCCCCGAGGAGACCGTGGTGATGAACTCCCTCACGGTCAACCTGCACCTGATGATGGCCACCTTCTACCGCCCGGCGGGCGAGCGCACCCGCATCGTCATCGAGGATCACGCCTTCTCCTCGGACAGCTACGCGGTGCGCAGCCAGGCGGTCCACCACGGCCTCGACCCCGACGAGACGGTGGTCCGGCTGCGCCCCCGCCCCGGCGAGGACTGCCTGCGCACCGAGGACATCGTGGACTACCTGGCCCGCGAGGGACACCGGGTGGCGCTCGTGCTCCTCGGCGGGGTCAACTACCTGACCGGAGAGTTCCTCGACATCCCCGCCGTCACCGCCGCCGGTCACGCGGCCGGCTGCGTCGTCGGCTGGGACCTCGCGCACGCCGCAGGGAACGTGCCGCTGGCCCTGCACGACTGGGACGTGGACTTCGCGGCCTGGTGCTCGTACAAGTACCTCAACGCCGGTCCCGGCGCCGTCGCGGGCTGCTTCGTGCACCGGCGCCACGTGACCGACCCCGAGCTGCCCCGGCTGGCCGGGTGGTGGAGCACCGAGCAGGCGACCCGCTTCGAGATGCGGCCCGAGCTCGTCCCCGTGCCCACCGCCGACGCCTGGCAGATCTCCAACCCGCCGATCCTGGCCATGGCCCCGGTCAGGGTCTCGCTGCGGATGTTCGCCGAGACCGGGATGGCGGCGCTGAGGGAGCGGAGCCTGGCGCTCACCGGCTACCTGGAGCGGCTGCTCGCCGAGGTCGTCCGCGACCGCCCGCTGGAGATCGTCACGCCCGCCGACCCGGCCAGGCGCGGAGCGCAGCTCTCCCTGCGGGTGATCGGGGGCACGGACGTCGCGGACGCCACCGACGCCGCGACCCTTGCCACCCGGCTGCACGAGGTGCACGGCGTCCTCGCCGACGTGCGGCGGCCGGACGTCATCCGGCTGGCCCCCGTGCCGATGTACTCCACGTTCCACGACTGCTGGCGGGCGGCCGCCGCGCTCGCCGAGGAGGTGAACCCGGTATGAGCTCCCGTGGCGAGGTCGCCGTGGTCGGCGCCGGGCTGGTCGGCTGCCTGACGGCCTGCTACCTGGCCCGCCGAGGCTACGAGGTCACCCTGTACGAGCGCAGGCCCGACCCGCGCCAGGCCACGCCGGAGCGCGGGCGCTCGATCAACCTGGCGATCTCCGAGCGGGGGATCGACGCGCTGCGCCGGATCGGGCTGGAGGAGGCGGTGCTGAAGGCCGCGCTGCCGATGCCGGGCCGGATGGTGCACGCCCCGGACGGCACGCTCAACTTCCAGCCGTACAGCGCCGGAGGGCAGCGGGCGATCAACTCCATCAGCCGCTCCGAGCTCAACCGCACGCTGCTGGAGGCGGCCCTCGCCATGCCCGGGGTCCGCGCCCTCTTCGAGCACCGGCTGACCGGGCTCGACGTCGACTCGGGGCGGATGGACTTCGACACGCCCACCGGGCCCGTCACCCACGGCGCCCCGGTCGTGCTCGGCGCCGACGGCGCCTACAGCGCGGTACGCGGACGGCTGCAACTGCTGCCCGGCTTCGACTTCAGCCAGGACTACCTCGACTACGGCTACAAGGAGCTGACGATCCCGGCGCGCGACGGCGGGTTCGCCCTCGATCCCGGCGCGCTGCACATCTGGCCGCGCGGCAAGGCGATGATGATCGCGCTGCCCAACCCGGACAGGTCCTTCACCTGCACGCTGTTCTGGCCCAAGTCGGGGCCCGGCAGTTTCGAGGAACTGGACACCGCGGAGCGGTTCGAGGAGTTCTTCGCCGCCAACTACGCCGACGCCCGCGCGCTCATGCCCGACCTCGCCGGAGACTACGCCCACAACCCGATCGGGCATCTGGTCACCGTGCGGGCGCACCCCTGGCAGGTTCGCGGCACCGGTGCCGTGGTCGGCCTGCTCGGCGACGCCGCCCACGCCATCGTCCCCTTCTACGGCCAGGGCGCCAACTGCGGCTTCGAGGACTGCGTGGAGCTCGACCGCTGCCTACAGGAGACCGGCGACGACTTCCCCGAGGCCCTCGCCCGGTACGGTGCCCGCCGCAAGGAGCACGCCGACACCATCGCCGAACTCGCGCTCGCCAACTTCGTCGAGATGCGCGACAAGGTCGCCTCCCGGACGTTCCTGCTGGGCAAGCGCGTCGAGCACGGCCTGGAGCGGCTGCTGCCCGGCCGCTACACCTCGCGCTACGAGCTCGTCTCGTTCAGCACCGTGCCGTACGCCGAGATCCAGCCGCGCATCTCCCGCCAGCGCCGGGCGGTCGCCGCCGGGGCGCTCGGCGCGCTGGCCGCGGTCGGGCTGGCCGCGTCGGCGATCCGCGCCCTGCGCCGTCACTGACCGTGGCCCCGCGAGTCCTGGTCGCGCGGGAGGGGAGGGGCCCGTAGGTCATCGGCGGTCACTCCACCACTCGCGAGGCGAGAGCGCGAGCGGTGGAGAAGGTCAGAACAGCCGGGGGGTCACCACGGACACGACGGTGGTGACCCGGTCGGTGTCGTTGAACATGCTGTGCGGGACCGTCGACCTCAGGTGGACGCTGTCGCCCGGATGCAGCCGGTGCTCGACGCCGTCGACCTCGTACAGCAGCTCGCCCTCCAGCACGAAGGCGAACTCCTCACCGGCGTGCCCGTAGGAGTTCTCCCGCCTGCCGCCGGGTGCGATGTGCACCAGCAGCGGTTCGAGCACCAGGTTCGGCCCCCTGGCCGAGAGCATGCGGTAGGTCTGCTGGCCCGAGATGTACTCGGTGGCGGCCGTCGCGGAGCGGGTGAGCGTGAAGTGGCTCGGCAGCGGGGAGACCGATGGCTGCCTCTCCTCGGTCTCCCCCTCCGGCGGCGCGTCGTTGAAGAACTCCGCCACGCTCCGGTCGAGCGCCGTGGCCACGCTGTTGAGCGCGGTCAGGCCGATGGAGGAGATGCCCCGCTCGACCTGGGAGAGGAACCCGATGGAGAGCCCGGAGTGGGTGGCGAGACCGCGCAACGTCAGGCCGCGCTCCTTGCGGAACTGCCGCATCCGGGCTCCGACGGCGTCTTGGCGGTCCGGCTCCTCACCGCCATGACGCTCCGATGTGCCCACCCGCGGCTCCCTCCGTCAAGCGGCGTGGCCGCCTGTTCGCTCTAGCTAAACATATTTCATAACAAGAGTCGTCCTTCGTCAAAAGGGAGTGGGGAATGGCGGACGGTGATGGGTAAGGCGGCGCGGTTTCAGTGGCTCCGCTTGAGCATCGCGTCCGCGAGCGCGTCGGCGGCCTCGCCGAGCCGGCGGCCCACCGCGTCGAGCCGTGACAGCAGCTCGCGCCTGCGCAGGGTGTCCATGTCCAGCGGCTCGGCGAACAGCTCGGCGAGCCGGGCCTGGTAGAGCTGGCGGACCCGGCTGCACGCCTTGCGCGTGTCCAGCACGGCCATGGTGACCGAGCCCGGGGCGTCGATCATCTTCAGCACGGCGCCCTCCAGCTCGTCGAGGCCGTCGATCACCGCCTGCAGGGGCTCGACCGCGAACCGCAGGTCCTCCGGACCGAACAGGTCGAGCTCGCGCACATAGTCACGGAGCTGGTCCAGCACGTCGTCGATCGAGCGCGAGAGCCGAAACAGGTCCTCCCTGTCGATGGGGGTCGCCAGCACCCGCCGCAGTATCCGCACCAGCTCGGCCCGCGCCTCGTCCCCCTCGTGCTCCACCTCCGCCATCCGGGCGCGCGCGGCGGACCGCTCGATCTCGCCGGCCGCGGTCGAGCGGGCCAGTTC
Source organism: Streptosporangium sp. NPDC001681 (assembly GCF_040298085.1). NCBI lineage: Bacteria > Bacillati > Actinomycetota > Actinomycetes > Streptosporangiales > Streptosporangiaceae > Streptosporangium > Streptosporangium sp. NPDC001681. Next base: position 7,702 of record NZ_JBEOZN010000173.1, read on the forward strand.
GGCTCCCGCCCGCGCGACGGCGACCTGGCTCCGCACCAGTCCGACGACCCGCCGCCCCGACCTGCCGCGCAGGTCGTCCCAGGCGCGCGCGAACCTCCGGGTGCGGCCGTCCTTGCCGCTCACATCAGTCTCAGCGCGAGACCGCCGAGGCAGCCCAGCGCCATCGACGATGGCAGCGTGACCAGCCATGCCGTACCCACGTTCACGACGCCCTGCCATCGCACTCTCCTCATTCCCTCACTTGCCGCCGAGCCGACCACCCCTGCGGTGATCGACTGAGTCATGCTCACCGGGCTTCCCAGAGCCGAGCTGCCGAGGACGGCGCCGGTGGCCGCCGCCTCCGCGGAGACGATGTGCAGCGGGCGGGTGATGACCAGCCCGCGGCCCAGCCGCCCGCCGACACGGATCAGGCTGGTCAGCGCGCCGGCGAGGAAGAGCGCCACCAGGACCGCCATCCACGCCGGCGGGACCTCGATGGGGCCGACCCCGCCGAGCCCGCCGCGGCCCACGCCGACCGCCACGCTCACCACCGCGATCATCTTCTGTCCGTCGTTCAGCGCGTACGCCACGCACTGGGCCGTGTAGGCCAGCAGGTGGGTGCCGGACACCAGCCGCGACATGCGGCGGTAGGAGGGCACCCGGCGCGAGACGGCCCCCAGCAGGTAGCCCAGGATCAGCCCGGCCACGGGCGCGCAGGCCCCGATCGCCAGGACGGTGCCCAGGTCGGTCCAGGAGACCGGTAGTCCGGCACCGAGCCCCGCGCCGCCGATGCCTCCGATCACCGCGAGCGTCAGGCTGGTCGGCAGCCCTCTGCCGGTCAGCACCGCGACTACCGCCACCGCGATCACCACCCCCACCAGGAACGCCGCCGCGCCGCCGCTCGTGCCGAGCCCGGCCAGCCGCTCGGTGAAGGTGCGCGCGACGGTCACCCCCAGCAGGTAGGGGACGGCGAAGAGCACGACCACCAGGATCGTGGCGGCGGCCCATCCGGGGAAGCGGGGGAACCTGAGCCCCAGACCGATGAGGGTGGCGCCGTCGTTGGCGCCGCTGACCAGCACGAAAAGGATCGCCACGGCGGCGAACGCCAGAGTCCATCCCATCAGAGGCGGTGCCGCCGGTCGTGCTCGGCGCCTGCTGGACACTCGCGTACCGGGTGGCCCGCCGTCATGTGCCTTCCCTGCCCCGGCCGGTGTCGGTCGTGCGGACGGTGGTTCCCGGCGGCACACCGGGGTCGTGGAGGTGGCGGCCGATCGGCTCCTCGACAGGAGCGGAGCAGGCGCCTTTGTGACCAAGGTCCGGCAGAACCGCACGCATGATGAACTCCTCACCCCGGGAAGCTTCAGTTTCAGGTTAACAGAAGGTAAACAGATGGGGGCGTGTGTCGATATGTCAGGGCGGCCTGTCATGGCGGTCCACCAGGGGAAACCGGGAGTGCCGACAGCGCGCGGAAGGTGGGCGCCGCCGCGAGCGGGCCGGGCGGGAGGTTGTTACGATCGGCCGGTGCCTGACCAGGGGAGGCGGGGAGTGGGCGAGCGCCCGTACGTGCTGCTGAGCTGCGCGATGTCCGTCGACGGCTACATCGACGACCGCACGCCGCAGCGGCTGCTGCTCTCCAACGACGAGGACTTCGACCGGGTCGACGAGGTTCGCGCCGGCTGCGACGCGATCCTGGTCGGGGCGGGCACCGTCCGCCGCGACAACCCCCGGCTCCTGGTCAGGTCGCCGGAGCGCGGGCGGGAGCGGGTCGCGCGCGGCCTGCCGCCGTCCCCCGCGAAGGTGACGCTGACCGCCACCGGGAACCTCGACCCGGCCGCCGCCTTCTTCACCGCCGGTGACGCGGAGAAGATCGTGTACGCCGCGTCGTCCGCCGTGGCGAAACTCGCCGCCCGCCTCGCGGGGGCCGCGGAGGTGGTCGACGCGGGAGAGCCGATCGACCTCGGCCGGGTCCTCGCCGACCTGTACGGGCGGGGAGTGCGCCGTCTGATGGTCGAGGGCGGCACCTCCGTCCACACCCGTTTCCTGCGCCAGGACCTCGTGGACGAGCTCCACCTCGTCGTCGCCCCGTTCTTCGTCGGGGACTCCGCCGCCCCGCGTTTCGTCCTGGACGGGGACTTCCCCCGGGACCGCCACCGCAGAATGGACCTGGCGGAGGTACGCAGGATGGGCGACGTCACCCTGCTGCGCTACCGGCTGGCCTGACACGCACCGTCTACCGGGAGGTCCGGATGAACGACCACGACTGGCTGGGGCTGGCGTGCGACCTGGCGAGGCTGTGCCCGCCCTCCGAGACGGCCTTCTCCGTCGGCGCCGTGGTCGTCTCCGAGGACGGCGAGGAGATCTCCCGCGGCTACTCGCGGGAGGGCGACCCCCAGGTCCACGCGGAGGAGTCGGCGCTCGGCAAGATCTCCCCGGACGATCCCAGGCTGGCCGGGGCCACGGTCTACAGCAGCCTGGAGCCGTGCAGCGCGCGCAGGTCGCGCCCCAGGACCTGCACCCGCCTGATCCTGGACAGCGGCGTCCGGCGAGTGGTGCTGGCGTGGCGGGAGCCGCTGCTCTTCGTCGACTGCCACGGGGCCGAGGAGCTCGCGGGGGCGGGGGTGACCGTGGTGGAGATCCCCGAGCTGGCGGACCGCGCCCGCGAGCCCAACGCGCACCTCCTCCCCGACGCACCCGACGCACCCGATGCCCCCGACGTCCCTGACGCCCCCGGCATCCCCGGCTGACCGGCTTCCCACCCCCACTCCGGGCCCTCCGCTTCTCGCGGTGGGGGCTGTGGTCGCGGGGCGGCCTCGACCGGCACCCACCGGGCTGCCCTCATCCCCTGTCTCGCGCGGTGCTTCACCCAGGCCGGCGTCCCGCTCGCTGCCCGGTGGAGAGGGCTGGTAATCCTCAAAACAATTACTTGTAGTGATAAAAGCGGTCAGCCGATGCTCTTAACTACCTCTATATCCGATTTTTCGGTTTAAGGGGCGCCACTCTCGGTAGTCACTAGATATCGAATGAGAGGCCCGGCTCCATGAGGTTTCTTGGAAAAAACACGATATTTCGTGATTTAACGACCGCTCTGTTGGCGGCTCACGTACCGCATCCAGGGCGCGCCGGAGGCCGGCGGTGACCGGCACCGTTCTCGTCGCCCGCCTGGACAACGCGGGCGACGTCCTGCTGGCGGGGCCCGCGATCCGCGCGGTGGCCGCGGAGGCGCGGCAGGTCGTGCTGCTCACCGGGCCGCGGGGCCGGCCCGCGGGTGAGCTGCTGCCGGGGGTGTCGCGGGTGGTGGAGTGGCGCGCGCCGTGGATCGACCCCACCGCGCCGCCGGTGACCGGCCCGCACGTGCTGAGACTGCTGCGGACCATCCGGGACATGGCTCCCGAACAGGCGCTGATCCTCACCTCGTTCCACCAGTCCGCGTTGCCGCTGGCCCTGATACTCAGGCTGGCGGGTACGCCGAGGGTCGCCGCCGTCTCCATCGACGACCCGGGCTCGCTGCTCGACGTACGGCACGTCGTCGACGAGGAGGTGGACGTGCCGGAGAGCGAGCGCATGCTCGGACTGGCCAGGGCGGCGGGGTTCGAGCTCCCGCACGGAGATTCGGGGGGGCTCGCCGTACGGCACCCGTTGCCCGAGGTCCGCCACCTCACCGGGCCACCGGGTTACGTGGTCGTACATCCCGGCACCTCGGTCCCCGCCAGGGCATGGCCCGCGGAGCGGTGGGCGCGCGCGGTTCAGGACCTCGTCCGCTCGGGCCGCAGGGTCGTCGTGACCGGTGGCCAGGACGAGCACGGGCTCACCGCGCGGATCGCCGCGGGTGCCGGGCAGCACGGTCTGTCGCCGGGACCCGTCTTCGCGGGCGGCTGGATGGGCGGGGGACCCGCCCGGCTGCGCGGCTGGAGGGTGGACGAGCCCGCCTTCACCGCCGGCTGGGTCGACGGGACGTGTGCCGCGACGGGCGGCCGGAACTGGAACGGCCCCCCGGCCACGTACGGCGGGCAGCGGGGAAGGTCTGTCGTCGACCTGGGCGGCAGGACCAGCTTTCCCGAACTCGCCGCGGTGCTCGCCGGGGCGTGCGCCCTGGTCGTCGCGGACGTGGGGCCCGCCCACCTCGCGGCGGCGGTCGGCACGCCGGTCGTCAGCCTGTTCGCCCCCCTGGCCCCCGCCGGCCGCTGGGCGCCGTACGGCGTGCCGGTCGTGATCCTCGGTGACCAGCGGGCCCCCTGCCGGGTGACCCGGGAAGGTGCCTGCGCCGTCGCCGGTCATCCCTGCCTGTCGTCGGTGCCGAGCGCGCGGGTCGTCGAGGCGGTCGACCACCTGACCTCCATCAAGGAGACGATCAGATGAGCACCGCTCCGGCCTGCGTGAGTCTCCGCGAGACCGGTGCCGGCGACGGAGGGCGGAGCGCCCCCGCCGGGCCCGAGGCGGACCGCCCGGTCATGGTGGTGCTGCGCGGGCTGGGACTCGGTGACCTGCTCACCGCGGTCCCCGCCCTGCGCGCCCTGCGCCGCTCCCACCCCGGCCACCGGATCGTGCTGGCCGCGCCTTCCGCGCTGGCGCCCCTGGTGCCGCTGATCGGCGCGGTGGACGAGGTGTGCGACGTGTCGGGGCCCGGTCACGTACCGCCGCTCGGCCGGCGCGTGGACATCGCGGTCAACCTGCACGGCGCCGGCCCGCGCGGTATCGCCGCGCTCCACCGCACCGGCCCGGCCCGGCTGCTGACCCACTCCCACCCCGCCTTCCCCGGCGCGCGCGGACCGGTCTGGCGGGACGGCGTGCACGAGGTGCGGCGCTGGTGCGACCTGCTCGCCTGGTACGGCATCACGGCCGACCCCGCCGATCTGGGGCTCCGGCGCCTCGCCTCTCGCGAGGAGGAGTCCCGGCCCGTCGTCATCCACCCCGGGGCCGGGTACCCGGCCAGGCGCTGGCCGCCGGAGCGGTTCGCGCTGGTGGCCGCGGACCTGCGGAGGAACGGGCACGAGGTGGTGGTCACCGGGAGCGCGGGGGAGCGGGACCTCGCCGAGCGGGTGGCCATGCTCGCCGGGCTGCCGCCTTCGTGCGTGCTCGCCGGTCGCACCGGGCTGCGCGAGCTGGCCGCGCTGGTGGCCAGGGCCAGGCTGGTGGTCTGCGGGGACACCGGGGTGACCCATCTGGCGGCCGCGTTCGCCACGCCCTCCGTGGCGCTGTTCGGCCCCGTCGCACCCGCCGTGTGGGGGCCTCCGGAGACGGGACCGCACGTCGTCCTGTGGGCGGGCGGCCACGGCGACCCCTACGCCTACCGGCCCGATCCGGGTCTGCTGGAAATCGGCGTCCGGGACGTCCTCGGCGCCGCGGCGCGGCTGCTGGAGGCGGCGCCCCGGGCGTGGCGCGGGTCAGGCCTGGCCGTGGGCGTCGGCCCGGACCAGGCGCAGGAAGGCCTTGAGCCCGGTGATGACCTCGTGGTTGTCGGTGAGACCGTCCACGGTGTCCTCGAAACGCCGGGCGAGCCCGGTGATCCGGCGCTCCAGGGCCTCGTCGCCGTTGCGCAGGTCGGCGCCGAGCGTCTCGACGTCGTCCCGGAGCCGCTCGGCTGACCTGGTCAGCGCGGTCACCTCGGCGGCCAGGTCGTCCACCCTGGCGACGAGCGAGACGATGTCCTCGCGGGGGTGGTATGCCTCCTTCATCAGCGTGGTGACCCGCTCGCGCAGGTGGGACAGGTAGGCGCCGGCCGGCCGGAAGCAGGTGCTCAGCAGGTAGAAACCGGCGAAGTAGTAGCCCACGAAGGCGCCGGACAGGTAGGTGATGACGGCCAGGAGCACCGCGGAGACGATGTGGCCGCCGATGGCGAACCGGCGCATCCGCCCGGCGATCTCCAGCGCCTCGGCCTCGTGCCCCTCGGGCACCTGGATGCCGCGCTCCCTGGACACATGGATCTCGTGGACCACCTGGCGCGCCCCGAAGTAGAGGTTCCACGGCAGGGTGAGGAGCACGATCAACCAGACGAGGCTGATCGCGCCGAGCCCGAGCGACAGGAACGTGGCGAGCGGGACGTCGGCGTACACGAGCAGCCACGCCGCGACCACCGTGCTGACGAGCGCGACCAGGAAGATCCACCATTTCATGACCCGAGGATTTCGAAGATCGACAAGCCGAGGGAGAGCGTACGCACTCAGCGGCGGCTGAGCACTCCTACTCAGGTTCGCGTCCGCCGTATCTCCAGACGATCTCCCCGTCCACCCGGTCGCCGGTCGGTACCAGCCCTGCCCCGCGGGCCACGGCCGACGAGGCGGCGTGGTCGGGATGGATGGCGGCGACGACGGCCGTGCCGCGTGCCCTGAGCCAGTCGACGAGGGCGACCGCGGCCTCCCCGGCGATGCCCCGGCCCTGCCAGCGGGTTCCCACCACCCAGGCCACGGCCGCGTGGTCGCGGGTCACCGTCGCCTGGACGTAACCGACCAGCCGATCCGGGCCGTCGAGGCGGATCACCCAGTTGAGCCACGACTCGTCCCGGCCCGGTGGCGGCCCGGCGACCAGGCGGGCGTAGCGGTCGCGGAGTTGTTCGGGGGTCTCCGGAGAGCCGCCGATGAAGGTGTGCAGGGCCGGATCGCCGAGCACCTCGGCCATCTCGGCCGCGTGGCGCACCGCCAGCGGTTCGAGCGTGAGCCGGGCGGTCCTGATGGTTTCGGTGTCCATGGCCGGACGAGTGTCCCACGGCCGCCGATCGGCCCGGGTTCGACGGTGCGCGGGCCTCCTCGGCGGAACCGCGGCGCCGGAACCGCGCGCGGTCAGGCGGGGCTGACGGAGCGGTCGACGCTGCCGGGGGCCAGGACGTGTTCGATGACCATGACGGCGGCGCCGATCACGCCCGCGCGGTCGCCCAGCTCGCTGCCGGTGATCGTCAGATGCTGGGTGGCCAGCGGCAGCGACCGGCTGTAGATGACCTCGCGAAGGCCGGCGAGCACCTGCTCCCCGGCCTCGGAGATGTCGCCGCCGACCACGATCACCGAGGGGTTGAAGAAGTTGACGATCGAGGCGAGCACGTCGCCGACCTCGCGGCCCGCCTGCCGGATGAGCTGGACGGCCTGGGTGTTGCCGCTGCGCACCAGACGGACCACGTCGCGGCTGTCCTCGGCGGTCACCCCGGCCGCGCAGAGTTTGGCCGAGATGGCGGCGCCGCTGGCGACGGCCTCCAGGCAGCCGACGTTGCCACAGCGGCAGACGGTGTCGAGGGCCGAGGCCACCTGGATGTGGCCGATGTCGCCCGCCGCGCCCTGGGCGCCCCGGTGCAGGCGGCGGTCGCTGATGATGCCGCAGCCGATACCGGTGCCGATCTTGACGAAGATGAGGTGGTCGGCCTCGGGGCGGGCGGCCCAGTGCTCGCCCAGCGCCATGATGTTCACGTCGTTGTCGACGAGGACGGGCGCGCCGAGACGCGAGCCGAGCCATTCCGGAACGGGGAAACCGTCCCAGCCCGGCATTATCGGCGGGTTGACCGGGCGTCCCGAGCTGTGCTCGACCGGGCCGGGGAGACCGACGCCGATGCCGCAGATCTCGTCCGGGCGGTGGCCGGTCTCGGCGAGCATCTCCTCGAAGGTGTGCTGGAGCCAGCCGAGCGTCTCCTCGGGGCCGCGATCTATCGGCACCTCGGCCGCGCGCTCCGCCAGGACCGTGGTGCCGAGGTCGGTGACCGCCACCCGGGCGTGGGTGGCGCCGAGGTCGGCGGCGAGGACGACGCGGGCGGTGCGGTTGAACGTGAAGGCGACGGCGGGCCGGCCTCCCGAGGAGATGGCCTCCTCGGTCGGCACGATCCACTGCCGGCTCAGCAGCGCGTCGAGGCGCTGGGCCAGCGTGGACCTGGCCAGCCCGGTCAGCTGGATCAGTTCGGCCCGCGTCCTGGCCCGACCGTCGCGCATGATGTTCAGAAGCGCCCCCGCGCCGGCGATCGAGCCGTTCGCTTCGCTAAGCATGCGCACAGTCAACACTCCTTGTTTCCGCCACGTCAAAGCGACTTACGCCCTCCGCCTGCTCCATTATGCCTATCGGTGATTTTCTTTTGCTTAACCATCGACATAAGGGAGCCTACGTGCCCGGCGGGGGAGGGGCGGCCTTTCAGCGCCCGGAGTCCTCGCCCGCCGCGCCGGGGGCCCGGCCGAGGCGCCTGAAGAAGGCGGCCACCGCGTAGGGGTCGACGGGGTCGGTGAGCAGATCCAGCATCTCCTGCCTCCGCTCCGGGGCGACCTTGAACGGGTGGCCGAACACGTGCGGACCCGCCCCGTCGCTGAGCAGCCGGGTCAGCATCAGGTCTCCCGGCAGCGCCTGCCCGGAGAGCAGCTCGTCGGCCAGCGTCACCCGCCCCCCGTCGCCGTCCCCGCCTCCGGCGGCGGCCACGGTGATCTCGTCACCGGAGACGTCGAGGACCTCCCACAGGCGCAGCGGCGTCCGCCGCCACGACTCCAGCAGCATCACCTCGTCGTCGCGCAGCCACTCGGCGCGCGCGTCCAGGAACTCGCCGACCACGTCGTTCTCGAACAGGGCCAGGTCCGCCAGGGCGGGCTCGGCCACCCGGACGCTCAGCGCGACCAGGTCCTCGATCAGCCGCCTGCGGGCCGGGCGATAGGCGTACGCGAGCAGCTGCCGGTACAGGTGCGCGGCGCGCTCGGGCAGCGGGGCGCCCGGGTCGGTGCGGCACGCGGCGTACTCGGCCGCGTCGCGCACGGCCGGAGCCAGGCCGGGGGAGAGGGAGAGCACCTCGGAGATCAGCCCAGACGCCTCGAACGAGCGGCCCTCGCCCTCGGCCGACCTGGCGATCAGCAGCAGCGCGGCCGGTTCGGTGCGGGGCAGTGCCGAGGCCGGCGCCGGGCCGAGCGGCTCGCGCTCCACCTCGTCGGCGATCCTCGCCAGCACCGTCTCGGAGCGGGACAGGTAGGTGACGGCCTTGGAGAGGTCGGCGCCCTCGCCGTAGGTGCGCAGCGCGCTGCGCACCAGGGCCAGCCTGATGATGTCCAGCGGCGCCAGGTCGGCGACCGACGCCGTGTCCCACGGCGCGCCCACGATGCCCACCCTGCCGCCGTGCACCTCCAGCGAGGCGTTGCGCAGCAGCGGGGAGAGCGGCGGCAGCGGGTCGGCGAAGGTCTCCGGAGCCTTCATCAGCAGCTCCAGGACCACCACGTCGACCGGCACGCCCGGACTGGGCTCCAGCCCTTCCGCGAAGGCGCGCAGCGCGTCGAGGGCCTGCTCCCCGAACTCCTGGACGACCCGCATCACCCGCTCCGCCGGAACGTCGTCCAGTTCGACGGCCGACAGCTCCAGGACGCCGTCGCGCAGGCGCAGCGCGATCACCTGCTCGGGTTCCAGGTGGGCCAGCCAGCCCTCGGGGCCGGTCAGGACGGGCTCTCCGGTGTCGAGGGAGGTCAGCACCCGGCCGCCCCCGGCAAGCGGCACCCCGTCGCCGTCGGCCAGCCGCGCCCACAGCCGCAGGTCGTCGGAGGCCGGCAGCACCCCGCTCGCCAGCTCGGCCCGGGTGACGAGGTGCGTCAGCACCGCGCCCTCGCTCAGCGTCAGAAGGTCGCTCATCACACCATTGTTCTCGACGTCCGGGGATGACGGCGCCGCCCTCCCCGCCACGAGGTCGCACGGGCTCGTGGGGGGGGGGGGGGCCGGGCGGCCACCCCCGGCGCCGCGCGGGGGGTGGGGTCGCCCGGGCGCGCGGGGCCCCGGGGTG
>NZ_JBEOZN010000174.1:0-17158 GCF_040298085.1 Streptosporangium sp. NPDC001681
ATTCCGAACACAACCCCACCACCCCGCCCGGTTCCGGCGGGGGTAACCCCCCACAACCCCCATCTCCCTCTGCGCTCCCGGCCGGGAGCGAAGACGAAGGCCGGAAGTGGTCAATACCCAGTGTGATCACATGATTACTGATTATGGTGGGCGCTGCACTGTTCCGGCCCGCCAAGGAGATCATGGATGCGCATTCTGGGAGTTCTCGCCGTCGCCCTGCTCTGCGCCGGCTGTGGTGAGCGGGCCGCCGACACCCATCCTGCGGGGCACGGCCCGGCCGTCGCCTCAAGCGCGGAGATCCGCCTTACCGGGGGCGGGGTGTTCTCCGCCCCCGGACCTCGTGCCTCCGTCATCGCCTACGACACCACGCTGGTGCCGCCGGGAGCCACGGCCCGGGTCACCGCGGAGTCGGGGGCGGTGCTCGCCACCTCCACGGTCACCGTCACCGGCATGCTCCCGGGACGCACCTACGGGGTGCACCTGCACGTCAACCCGTGCGGTCTCAAGCCCGAGGACGCCGGGCCGCACTACCAGCACGCCCACGCCCACGCCAGTGCCCAGAACGAGGTCTGGCTCGACTTCACCACCGACGCCCGGGGGGAGGCCGCCGCCACCGCCACCCGGGACTGGGCGTTCGTCGCGGGCCGGCTGCCCAGATCGTTGGTGATCCATGCCGAGCCGACCCGCACCGCCGGCGCCGAGGCCGGCGCCGCGGGCCCCCGCGTCGCCTGCGTCACCCTCATCCAGTCCTAGGGTGTGTTTTGCGGATCTTTCCGCCTACCGCGGTCGCCCAGACGGCGTCCCGCGGTGTTGTCGTCGTCGCCCATAACTCCGTTATGAGCTCCTCCTTGCGGGGCATCCGTCTGGGCGATCCTCGCTACGGCGAAGATCCATAAAACACACCCCCGGGCGTCCGGTGCCCCGGCGCTCCGTGATCAGGCGTGGCCCGCGGGGATGGTGCCGAGGCGGCCCGCCTGGTAGTCCTCGAACGCCTTGGCGAGCTCCGCCTGGGTGTTCATCACGAACGGCCCGTAGTGCGCGACCGGCTCGCCGATCGGGCGCCCGCCGAGCACGATGACCTCCATGTTGGGGCTCCGGCTCTCCTGGGTGCCGGCCGCCGACAGCGTGATGGTCTCGCCGTCGGTGCCCAGCCCCGGAAGGCTGCCGAAGCCGTCGAAGACGGCCAGCTGGCCAGACTCGATCGGCTGCCGGTCGCCGCCCGCGGTGCCGTGGCCCGACAGGACGTACGCGAGCGCGTTGAAATCCTTGCGCCAGGGGAGCGTCAGCTGGGAGCCGGGGCTCAGCGAGGCGTGCAGCAGGGTGATCGGTGTCCTGGTGGAGCCGGGGCCGGTGAACTCGCCGACCTCGCCCGCGATCAGGCGGACCAGCGCCCCGCCGTCGTGGCTGCTGAGCAGGACGACGTTGGTCCTGCCGATGTCCTGGTACTTCGGTGCGACCATCTTCTCCTTGCCGGGGAGGTTGACCCAGAGCTGGATCCCGTGGAACAGGCCGCCCTTGGCGACCAGCCACTCCGGGGGAGCCTCCTTGTGCAGGATTCCGCCGCCGGCCGTCATCCACTGGGTGTCGCCGTCGGAGATCGTGCCGCCGCCGCCATGCGAGTCGGCGTGCTCCATCACGCCGTCGATCATGTAGGTGACGGTCTCGAAGCCCCGGTGCGGGTGCCAGGGGGTGCCCTTGGGCTCGCCCGGTGCGTAGTCGACCTCGCCCATCTGGTCCATCATGATGAACGGGTCGAGATACTGGGGCTTGATCGTCGCGAGTGCCTTGCGGACCGGGAAGCCCTCTCCCTCGAATCCGCTCGGGGCTGTGGTGATCGCCAGCACCTGGCGCTCGCGGACCGCGTTCAGCGGCTGAGGCAGGCGGGGCAGGGTCAGTAGGTTCTCTACGGTCACGGCCGGCATTGTGGATTCCTTCCTGCGATGTTCGCAGGCGACAACTCAGTTGATGTTTCAACTATTCCATGGCGGACGAGATCGGGGAAACGGGCCGGTCGCGGGTCAGCCGAAGACCGCGGGCGGGGGGACCGGGGTGACCACGGCGTCGCCGTCGTGCAGCGGGCGGGCTCCGGCGATGAACCTGACGATGTCCTCGCCGTACACGCAGCGGGCCTGGGTGAGGCCGCCCGCGGCCCTGCGGGTCAGGTCGGAGACGGGGAGCGGCATCCGGGAGGCGGCGACGATGAGGTTGCCGAAGCGGCGGCCCCGCATGATGCCCGGCTCGGCGAGCAGCGCCACCTGAGGGAAGGTTTCGCGGACGGTGGCGAGCACCCGGCGGGTGAAGGCCAGCCCCTTGCCGTCGGCGACGTTGATCAGCACGGTGCCGGTGGCGCGCAGGACGCGGGCGACGTCTCCCATGTACTCGGAGGTGGCCAGCTCGATCGGCATCGTGGCACCGCTGAAGGCGTCCAGCACGAGCAGGTCGGCCGAGTCGTCCCCGAGCCCGGCGGTGGCGGTGCGGCCGTCGAGGAGCCTGACCTTGAGCCGGGGCACCGACTTCAGCCGGAGCTGGTCCCTGACGAGCTGGACGAGCCCCTCGTCGGGCTCGGCGACGATCTGCCGGGACCCGGGACGGGTCGCCGCGACGTAGCGGGGCAGGGTGCAGGCGCAACCGCCCACGTGCACCGCGTCCAGCGGACCCTCGGCGAGCAGGTCGACGACGTCGGCCATCAGCTGGACGTACTCGAAGTCGAGGTAGGTGGCGTCGTCGAGGTCGACGTACGACTGCGGCACGCCGTCCTTGGAGACCACCCAGCCGGAGGGCCTGTCGAGGTCCTGCAGCAGGTCCACCTCGCCGAAGGTCACCGGATACCGTCCCGGCATCGGCTCCCGTGCTTCCCGCCTGCCCATCAGCTGGATCCTCTTTTCCGCGACGTGAACCCGGAGAGAAACCATATGCCCCGTTTCCACTACGGCGGGTCCCGGCTGGAGGGGACGCCGGTCCACGGCCGCGGCGTGTAGGGAGAATCACAACCTACGATGACGTAACTTACGCTACCGTAGGTTTATGGCCACGACCGTCGCAGAAACGCTCGCCGAGTCCGTCAAGCCCCGCCTCCGCGGCTGGTTGCACGCCGGGGCGCTCCCCGTGGCACTCGTCGCGGGATTCGTCCTGGTCGCGCTGGGGCCCACTCCGCAGGCGAGGATCGCCGCCGCGGTCTACGCGATCACCTCCGGCCTGCTCTTCGGGATCTCGGCCACCTACCACCGGGGGGTGCTCTCCCCACGCACGGAGGAGGTGCTCCACCGGCTCGACCACGCCAACATCTACCTGATCATCGCGGGCACCTACACCCCGTTCGCGCTGCTCGCCCTGGACGCTCCGGCCGACGCGGTGGTGCTCGGCGTGATCTGGGCGGGTGCGATCGCCGGGGTGCTCTTCCGGGTGCTGTGGGTCAACGCCCCCCGGTGGCTCTCGACCGCCCTCTACATCGGCCTCGGCTGGACCGCTGTCTTCGTGCTGCCGCAGCTCGTGCGGGGCGCGGGCGTGGTCGCGGTGGCCCTGGTCTTCCTCGGCGGGGTGCTCTACACGGCGGGCGGCGTCGTGTACGCCATGAGGCGGCCAGACCCCTCCCCCCGGTGGTTCGGCTTCCACGAGGTCTTCCACGCCTTCACCGTCGCCGCCTACCTGGTGCAGTACGTGGCGGTCTCCCTGGTGGTCTACGCGGCGGCGTAACGTGCCGTTCTCCGGCGAACTGACCCGGCCCAACCTGCGGCAGGTTGATTTGACTGATTTGTGGTCTCGGAAGGAGTGGTCCCCGGGAAGGGAGACGGTCATCGAGAGGGGCTCGGGCCGTTCGGTCCCGGCACCTGGGCATACATGCCTAGAGCGCCGTTAAACCGAAAAATCTTCACAAGAACCGCCTCCAGTGCGTAATGTCTCCGTGTAGATGTGTCAATGACGGGGGATCATCTCTTCGGATCACCGTGGAGGGGACATGGACGTGCACGCCCGTCTCGCTCGTCATCTACTCGTCGACGGCTACCGGCTGGTGCTGGACCTCGAACGGAGCCGAGGTTCCCGGCTCGTCGACGCCCACACCGGCCGGAGCTACCTGGACTTCTACAGCTTCTTCGCCTCGGCCCCGCTCGGGGTGAACCCGTTCGACGACGACCCCGAGTTCCTGGCGCTACTCGGCCACGTCGCCGCGAACAAGCCCGCCAACTCCGACCTCTACACCTCCCACCTCGCCGACTTCGCCGACACGTTCGCCAGGGTGCTCGGTGACCCCGAGCTGCCGCACCTGTTCTTCGTGGAGGGCGGAGCCCTCGCCGTGGAGAACGCGCTGAAGTGCGCTTTCGACTGGAAGAGCCGTCTCAACGCCTCGCGGGGGCGCTCACCCGAGCTCGGCGGCAAGGTGCTCCACCTCACCCGCGCCTTCCACGGGCGCAGCGGCTACACGCTCTCGCTGACCAATACCGACCCGATCAAGACCGACCGGTTCCCGAAGTTCGACTGGCCCAGGATCGAGGTGCCCGCGATCCACCTCGGCGACGTCGAGGCGGCCGAGGAGAGATCCCTGGCCGCGGCGCGGGCGGCCTTCGAGCGCCATCCCCACGACATTGCCTGCTTCATCGCCGAGCCCATCCAGGGGGAGGGCGGCGACAACCACATGCGGGCGGAGTTCCTGCTCGCGATGGAACGGCTCTGCCACGAGCATGACGCCCTCCTCGTCCTGGACGAGGTGCAGACCGGTGCCGGGACCACGGGCACCCCCTGGGCCTACCAGCAACTTGGCCTGAGTCCCGATGTGGTGGCCTTCGGGAAGAAGGTCCAGGTGGGCGGGATCATGGCGGGCCGCAGGGTCGACGAGGTGCCGGACAACGTGTTCCAGATCAGCGGCAGGATCAACTCGACCTGGGGCGGAGGGCTGGTCGACATGGTCCGCTCCCGCCGGATGCTGGAGATCGTGGAGCGCGACGGCCTGATCCCGCGTGCGGGCAGGCTCGGCGCCGAGCTCCTCAAGGCGCTGCTGGAGATCCAGGCGGGCTTCCCCGGCCTGGTGGAGAACGCCCGGGGGCGCGGCCTGATGTGCGCGTTCGACCTGCCGGACGCCGCGCGGCGCGACCTGTTGGTGGCCACGCTCAGGGAGGATGAGGGCGTGCTGGTCCTGCCCTGCGGCGAGCGCTCGGTACGGTTGCGCCCGGCGCTCTCGATCGCCTCCGAGGAACTGAGGGAGGGCACGTCCGCCATCGCCCGCGCCCTGGAGGTCTCCCGCCGCCCGAGGCGCCCCGCCCGGTCGGGCCCGACGGCTCCGAAGCGGTCCGGAGACGTCGTGTCGCCCTTCAGTAGTGCTGAGGGTCCTCGCGCGCGGCCCGTTCCAGCCACAGATCGATCGCGGTGACCCGCGAGTCGACCCCCAGCTTGGCGTATATCCGGTTCACATGGTTCTTCACGGTCTTCTCGCTCAGAAACAGGTGCTGGGCGATCTGCCCGTTGGAACGACCCGTCGCGATCAGTTCCATGACCTCGGTCTCGCGCCTGCTCAAGCCCGTCACGGCTGTGGGTTCCGCGTCGAACGTGGCATCGTCGACTCTCATCCGGCCTCCGTGGTTGCAACACGGTCAGGTCGCCGAAACCCCCCGATCCTACGGCGTAGCGATAGCTGCGAGCATAACCCGCAATATCCACTTTTGGTGGGTAACGGGAGTGGAAATGCAGAACGACCGGTCCCGAGGGACCGGCCGTTCTCATGGGGTGAGCGAGGGGACTTGAACCCCCGGCATCTAGGACCACAACCTAGCGCTCTGCCAACTGAGCTACGCCCACCATCGCCGCCGTGGCAGCACATGAAAAGTGTAGCGGTCTTTGGGAGTCGTTTCGTACCGGGTTTCCCGCGAGCCGGTCAGGGTTTTCGCGCGGACACGGTCTCGGCCAGTTCCCTGGCGGTGGCGGAGTCGGGTCCCGGCTGGGGTACGAAGACCGCCGCGCGGTAGTAGCGCAGTTCCCGGATGCTCTCGACGATGTCGGCCAGCGCGCGGTGGCCGCCCTGCTTCTCGGGCGAGGCGAAGTAGACCCGTGGGTACCAGCGCCGGGCCAGTTCCTTCACCGAGGAGACGTCGATCATCCGATAGTGCAGGAAGGCGTCCACGGCGGCCATGTCCCGGGAGAGGAACGACCGGTCGGTGGAGATGGAGTTGCCGCACAGCGGAGCCTTCTTCGGCTCCTTGATGTGTCCCTTGATGTATTCGAGCACCATGGACTCGGCCTCGGCCAGCGTGACGCCCTCGCTCAGCGCGTCCAGCAGGCCGGAGGCGGTGTGCATCTCGCGCACCACCTCCGACATCTGCTCGATGGACTCGGGCGGGGGTTTGATGACCACGTCCACACCTTCGTCAAGCTGGTTCAGCTCGCCGTCGGTGACCACGCAGGCCACCTCGACGAGCGCGTCACGGCCAAGGTCAAGCCCGGTCATCTCACAGTCGATCCAGACCAGCAGGTCACTCATAGCCTTCAGGGTAGTACTCCGTTACGAGAGCTTGAATGACTTGATCACCTTGTCCACCGTTGAGATGCCGAGATTGTCGGGCACGCTGATGTAGGCCAGCGCCGCTCGGCTGCCCTCACCCCGGTCGACGATCAGGAACGCGGCTCGCTCCCGCTTCCACTTCCAGCCGTTGGCCTCGGACTGCTCGGAGAAGTCCAGGTCGAAGACGAACAGCCAGGCGTCCTTGCCGCTCACCTTGACCGCCTTGTCCTCGACGATCTTCCGGCGGTGCGGGGGGCTGTAGAAGTTGGGCTCGATGACCTGCAGCAACGTCGCGGCGACCGAGCGCATGCTCTCGACACCCTGGTAGCCGTACTGGTCGGGAAGCTCGCCGGTCAGCACGTTGCCGACCCAGTTGCCGCCCCTGCCGTCGAAGTTCTCCTGGGCGGTGGCGACGACCGCGCTGTTCCAGGTGAACCCGAGCCCGCCGCCGGAGCTGGGAGGTACCTGCCACGGCCCTTCGGGGATCTGGTAGGACAGGCCGGTCACGGGGTCGGTGATGCGCCCGTCCACCGGCTGGGGCGGCGGGCTCTGCGAGGGCGTCGGCTCGGGGGTCGGCTCCCGGCTGGGTTCCCGGCTCGCCGAGGGAGGCGGCGTACGGGGCGTGACGGGCTCGCCGGCCTCGTTCCTGCTGTCGGGGTTGATCAGATACATCGCGGCGACCACGATCACGACGATCAGGACCAGCGCGCCGCCACCGCCGAGGATCCACGGGAGCGGACCGCTCTTGCGCGGCGGCGGCCCGGACGGGTGAACGCCGTACGGCGGGAGGGGCATCTGCGCCGTGTTGCCGTTCGGCTGCCCAGTGCCCGCCGGTCCCTGCTGCATGGTCTGCTGGTTCCACTGGCCGGTCGGGCCCGTTCCCGCGGGCTCTCCCGGCGAGGGCGCCGTCGCCTGTCCCTCGGGGGGAGGCTGGGAGGAAAATGGGCCGGTCTGCGATCCCTGAGGCATGCCCTGCCCTGTGGGGACATCCGCCTGATGGGTGGCATCGGTCCACTGGTGGCCGTCCCACCACCGCAACAGCGGCGAGCCGTAGGGATCGGGGTACCAGCCGGAGGGGGTCTGCGTGGTCATGGCCGTCAGAGTAGTAAGAACGGCTTTGTACTGCATTGTGGACCTTGCGGATCACTCATGAACATTTGTAGGTGAAGGTGGCTCTGTCCTGGATCTTCTTGCCCTCGGGGGCCGGCGAGAGCAGCGACAGGGTGATGGTTCCCTTGAAACTTCCCTCGCCCTTGACCGTCCAGTCCAGGCTCACCTTGTGCGAGGTCGCCCCGGACGAGATCTGGTCGGTCTGCACGATCGGCTCCTTGCGGTCGCTCCGCTTCCACTGGTAGCTGACCTCCCCGCCCGCGCCGTTGGTGTGCAGGACACCGGTGATCTTCACCGTCGTGTCGCAGCCCTGGGTCTTCCTGGGGGCGCTGACGTCCACCTTCGTCACCTCAAACGGTGTCGACGAACCGCGGAACAGCCAGAGCGCCAGCGCGCCCACGACCATCAGCGCGAGGATCGCCGAGGAGAGGATCGTACGACCGCGACGCCGCCGGGCATGGGGGACCGCGGCGGCCCTGAGCCTGTCGGAGGGCGGCTCGGTCTGCTGCTGGTCCCGGCCGGCCCGCCAGATCTGGGCGGCCGTGGTCTCGGCGGGCACCCCAGGGCCGAACCGCAGGACCACGTCCTCGGGCCGGTGCTCGTCGGCCCCCAGGGTTCGCTGCTCGCCGGTTCCCGGAACGTGGAGCAGCGTGACGATCTCCCCCTCGTCGGGGGCGGCCGGCACGGGCGGCGGGGGCCCTCCCCGGCCGGGCGTCTCATACGTCGGCCATCGGTGCAGGGTCTCCGCGAGCCTGTCACGGGTGGTGAACCCGGAGGGCAGCACGTCACGCCCGGCGAGCAGGGCGTCGCGCGCGGCGGCGAGCCCCCGGATGGAGGCCGTCGCCGCCACCCGTTCCAGCAGCCCCGCGGCTTCCCGGTCGGCCGAGGCCCAGGTGGCGGCCAGCCCCCGGGCGAGCGACGCCCAGGCGGCCACGTCCCGCTCCGGCGCGGGCGGGCGGCCGAGCAGCGCGTCGAGCAGCCCCCGCTCGGCGAGCAGCGCCGACCCGTCCGGGGCGATCACCACGGTGCCCGGGTGAAGCTCACCGTGGACGAGCCCGGAGGAGTGGACGGCCAGCAGCACCCGCGCCGTCTCCATCAGGACCGTGGCCGCGCTGCCCGCGTCGGGCCCGGGTGATCCAGCGACTCCGGACAGCAGGTCGCGCACCGTCGGTGCCGCCGGCTCCGAGGTGATCAGCCAGACCTCGTCCTGGGCCGTGATGAGGTCGGCGATCGGGACCAGCCCGGTCAGGCCGCTCTGCGTGAGCCTGCGGTCGGCGACCACGGCCGCGATCAGCCTCTCGCGGGCCGAGGGATCGGCGACCAGTCGCGGATCGAACCTGAGCGCGCCTCCCCGCCGTCCGTCGGCCGCGACGGCCGACGACCAGATTCCCAGGTCGCCGGCCCAGGTAGGACCGATCAACCGGAATCCGGCGACACCGCCCCGGTCAGTGTTCATGATTCTGCCCGTTCCCTGGTTACCGGCGTCTCCTGTGCCGTCCCGCCACGCCGCGCTTGACGGCCAGTGTGACCGGCACGGCACCGCTTGTCACCAGGCCCAGCGCGAGGAGTGCCGAGGGGGCCGTCTCGACGGGGGGCAGGGGCGAGCTGGTGAGCCGAGGGGTTTCCTCGGAGGTCGGGGTTCCCTCGGGGGTCGTCTCGGTGGGTGAGGGCGTGGTCGGCTGCGTCGTCGGCCGCGTCCGGGTGGGGGAGGCCGACGGCTGGGTCGGGGTCGCCGTCGGGGACGGCGGTCTGGTCGCGGGAGTATCCGGTTTGCCGGGATTGCTGAGCGTGGAGCTCTCCTCGGGGGAGGGAGACTCGGTCGGCTTACTGGTCGGCCGCGCGGTCGGCTTCCTGGTGGGCGTCGCCGACGCCTTGGGCGTCTTGGAGGGCGTCTTGGAGGGAGTCGTGGTGGTCGGCGCGGGCGGGAGGCCCGAGGCGGTGCTGCTCGGCGTGGGGGTCGCGGAGGGCGCGCCCGCGGTCGGTGACGCCTCCGCGGGCTCATCAGGCTCGTCGAGCTCGTCGCCGTCGTCCCCGGGGAGCACCGTCTCCAGCGGGTCCGAGGGGGTCGGGTCCTTCGTGACGGCGGAACTCTGCGGCTGGATCTTCGTGGTGCCGCCCGATCCGACCAGTACCGCGGTCAGCCCGCCGATCACCGCGATGCAGCCGACGCCAATGAGGATCTTGACGCTCAGCTTGCTGAGCGAGGAGGTCCTTCCCCCCTTGCCGCCGAGCTCGGTCGTGGCCAGCGAGGTGTCGGCCGCCGGGGCGGGCGCGTCCAGTGGGAACAGCCCGGCCAGCAGCCCGACGATCCCCGCCAGGCGGCGGCGGCCGCGCTCCTGCCAGTCGGGACCGTAGGCGTCGGCGGCCACGGCCTCCAACTCGGTGAGGAACGCGGAGGCGGTCGGCGGCCGGTCGGCGGCGTGCTTGGCCAGGCCGCGCTCCACCAGTCCCTGCAGGGCCGGGGGTACCTCCTCGACCGGCGGCGGCATGACCTGGTGCTGGCGGGCCAGCGCGGCGATGTTCGTGGCCCGGAAGGGGCGGGTGCCGGTCAGGCATTCGAAGAACACGACGGTGGCGGCGTAGACGTCCGTGGAGGGCCCGGCCGGTCCGCCCACCCACTGCTCGGGGGCCATGTAGGGCGGGGTGCCCGCGGGGGCGTCGCCGTCGCCGGAGCGGAGCGCGATGCCGAAGTCGACGAGCTTGCTCTTCCCGTCCGCCTCCACCATCACGTTCTCGGGCTTGAAGTCGCGGTGCACCACGCCCGCCGAGTGCGCGGCGGCCAGCCCCATGAGCGAGCCCTTGAGCACGAGCAGCGCCGCCTCCGGGCCGGTCGGCCCCTCCGAGCGCAGCAGCGCGCGCAGGGCGACGCCGTTGATCAGCTCCATGACGATGGCCGCGCCGTCGCCGGTCTCGACGTAGTCGTAGAGCCGGACGGAGTGCGGGCTGTTCAGGGTGTTGAGCACCCTGGCCTCGTGCCGGAAGCGCGCCACGAAGCCGACGTCGCCCCTGAGCTCGTCGGACAGGTACTTGATCGCTACCAGGACGCCGTCGGCATCGTGCCGCGCCATCACCACACGCCCCGCCGCACCGGTGCCCAGTTCGCGGATCTCGGTGTATCCGGGGACTCGCCAGGCCGATGGCGTGCCGTACATAACGGTCTCCTCAGTTGTCTGGGCCCCCACCCATAACAGACGGACCGTAGCTTAGCCATAGAGAAACGCATTTCGCGCATTAATCGCGAATCAGTCTCACTTCATAGAGTGATCGGTACGAGCGGCGGGGTCTCGCACGGACAGGCGCGCCCCGTGGTGCGTCGTCCCGCCGCGGAGACTTAACGAACGGGCATGGTTCGTGACGCGATGTGCGCGGGGACGGCCAGGTCCCCGGTCATCGCGGGATCGGGCTCGGGAGCTCCCCAGACCTGGTGGAGCGGCAGGACCCCCGCCCAGATCGGCAGCTCGTAGTCCTCCTCCTCGTCGATCGGCGGGCCCTGTCGCACCTTCACCGACGCCTCGGCGAGGGAGAGGGCGAGCACTGTGGTCGCGGCGAGTTCCTTCCTGGTGGGCGCGCGGCTGGCGTCCCACTGGCCGGGGGCCAGCTGCTCGGTGATCGCCCGCAGCCCGGCCAGGTGCTCCTCGCCGTCCTCCACCCGGCGGACATGGCCGTAGACCATGGCGCAGCGGTAGTTGAGCGAGTGGTTGAAGGCCGAGCGGGCCAGCACGATGCCGTCCAGGTGGGTCACCGTGACGCAGACCTCGTCCGCGTTCCGCAGGGAGGTGGCGCCGGTGGAACCGTGCACGTAGAGGGTGTCGCCGATCCGGCCGTAACCGGTGGGGACGACCATGGGGAAGCCGTCGACCACGACGCCCAGATGACAGACCAGCCCGGCGTCCAGCACCGCGTACAGATCCTCACGAGAGGTCAGGCCCCTGTTCTTCGAGCGGCCGAGGGTGGTGCGGGGAGTCGTAGAGAGCATGGCACTAGCCTAGAGAGAAGTGGATATCGAGAACATGTCCACTTCCATGCGCTTATAGGAGACCACTTTGCCGCGCCTCGCCGTCGACCTGCCCGTTTCGGTGGACCGCGAGTCCGGCACGGCACTCGCCGTCCAGCTCGGTGACCGCCTCAGGGCCGCCATGCGCGACGGCGCCCTCGCCTCCGGCGAGCGACTGCCCTCCACCCGTGCCCTCGCCGGCCAGCTCGCGGTCAGCCGCACCGTCGTCACCGAGGCCTACCAGCAGCTGTACGCGGAAGGCTGGCTCGAAGGACGCCACGGCTCCGGCACCTACGTGGCCGACATGGTGGTCCCTCCCGCGAACGAGCGCGCTCGCGGCCCCCTCGCGCCACCTCCCGCCGCCCTTTCCGGCCAGGATGTCCCGCCGGGGGACAGCGGGCGGGTGATCGACCTGCGTCCCGGGCGGCCGTGGGTCCACGACTACGACCGGGCGGCCTGGCGCAGGGCCTGGCGCGGAGCGGCCGACCTGCCACCGGCGAGCGACCCCGATCCCTGCGGCCTGCCCAGGCTCCGCACGGCCCTGGCCGAGCACCTGCGCAGGACCAGGGCGATCCCCGTCGGGCCGGAGAACATCATGGTCACCCGGGGCACCGGCAACGGGCTCGACCTGGTCGCCGCCACGCTCCTGCGGCCCGGTGACCGGGCCGGCGTCGAGGAGCCCGGCTACCGCGTCGCCAGGAACGTCTTCGCCGGGAGGGGAGCGGAGATCGTGCCCTGCCCGGTCGACGAGGACGGGGTCGTCGTCGACCGCCTCCCGGATGACCTGCGTGTCCTCTACACCACTCCGGCCCACCAGTACCCCCTCGGCGGCCGCCTGCCCATCCCGCGCAGGGAGCGCCTTCTCGCCTGGGCCCGCCGCACCGGTGCGATCCTCGTGGAGGACGACTACGACGCCGAGTTCCGCTACGACGTCGCGCCGCTGCCCGCCCTGCACGGCCTCGGTCCCGAGCGGGTGGTGCTGCTGGGCAGCCTGAGCAAGGCCCTGACGCCGGACATCGGCGTCGGCTGGCTGGTCGCCCGGCCGAGCCTCATCGAAGCCATCGCCCTGACCAGGGACGGCCTGGCCGACCGCACCGGCGGCCCGGCCCAGCAGGCGGTGGCGGTGCTCTGCGAGAGGGGGGACCTGGACCGGCACCTGCGCCGGATGCGGCTGGAGTACGCGCGCCGCCGGGCCGTGGTCGTCGACATCCTCGGCTCCAGGGTCATCGGCGACACCGCGGGCCTGCACGTCATGGTGGAGCTCGCGGAGCACGCGGTCACGCCGCTGGTCGAGGCCGCCCGTGCCCGTGGCGTGCTGCTCGACTCGATGACCCGCCACTACCACGGGCCGCAGCTGCGGCACGGCCTGGTGATCGGCTACGGCTCCGCGTCGCAGGCGGACGTCAGGCGGGGCGTCTCGGTGGTCGCCGAGCTGATCGGGTGAGAAAGGACCGTTCCCACACCGCCGCGAACCCTGCTCAGGGGGATTGCAGGGACGTTCGCAGGCGGCCGTACGTCTTGAGCGCGCGGTCGGCGGTGGTGCGCAGGAGCGGGTTGGCCAGGACCGTGCCACGTGCCTTGCGCACCGGCACCCGCAGCATCCAGTGGACCCCGGCGCCGGGGCTCAGCCGGGCGACCCGGCCCTCCGAGACCTCGTACTCGCCGTTCTTCAGCTTCTCCTTGTACTCCTTCTCCCCGCGGCCCATGTCGATGACTCCGATCCCGGCCTCGGCGGCCTTCTCGGCCATGGCAAGGTGGTGGATCAGGCCGGGGGAGTACTTCGCGAAGGCGGTGTCGTAGGCGGGGAACCAGCCCGCGAGCGTGGTGCCGGTGCGCAGGCCGAAGTGCCCGGCGACCGGCCGGTCGTCCACGTACACCATGTCGAGGACCCCGCCGAAGTGCTCGGTGTCGGTGGCGAGGAACCGTTCGACCAGCTCCACGATCCACGGCCGGGCGAACCTGTCGTTGCGGCCGGTGCGCCGGTACTGCTCGGTCTTCCAGCCGAGCAGCGTGCGCAGCGGCGCCAGGTCGGTGGTGGCGTAGTCGTGCCGGAGCGGCCCGGCGTCACGCTGGAGCTTGCGGCTCTTGTACGCCGTCGAGCGGTAGGTCTTGCCGGAGGTCACCTTGATCGTCTCGATGTACGACTCGAAGCCGTCGCGGAGATCGATGATCGGTGAAGGGTGCCTGCTGTGCCCCGGCTGGAGCAGCGGCTGCCCGGCGATCAGGTGGTCGAACTCGTAGACGGCCAAACCGCACGCCCTGATCAGGCGCTGCGCGTCGATCTCCACGTCCTTGGCGTGGACCAGCCCCTGCGCGTCGGTCAGGCCCGCGGCCACGGGCATGCCGATGCCCATCGGATGACGTTCGAAGGGGAAGAACCCCACCACGTCCTGTCCTTCGTGCAGCACCGCGACCCGGACGCGTTCCTGCAGGGCGCCGACGGTGACTGTGAATTCCGGCGACAGGAACGGGCTGTCGAAAGCGGCGTCGGCACCCTGGAGAGTCCTCCAGCGATCGATGTCGACCGGTCCGAGATCACGGGGCTGAACGATTGAGACGCGCATGAGCTCCTACTGGGATGTGCGGGGTCCCCTTACGTCATCCTGTGCAGGATGCCGTAAAGCCCAAGCATGCTGGTAGGGACGTAATGTAACGATAAAGTACGGAAGCAATTCCCCGCAGTGTGGGAGGCAACGTTTCGGGATCTCATTGTGAGGTCCCGGCTGGCGCCACTCACCCGAGTGGCGTTCTAATGGGGGCCATGAGCACCCCTGGCATCGACTGGTCCCGCCTCGTCGAATGGATCGCGGCCAACGTCCCCGGCGTCGGCGAGCCCACCGGGGTCTCCCTGATCGCCGGTGGCAGGTCCAACCTGACGTACATCGTCGAGACCCCCGGGCGCCGCCTGGTGCTGCGCCGGCCCCCGCTGGGCCACGTGCTGCCGACCGCCCACGACATGAGGCGCGAGTGGCGGGTGATCTCGGCGCTCGCGCCGACCTCGGTCCCGGTGCCGGAGCCGGTCGCCTTCTGCGACGACCAGGACGTGATCGGGGCGCCGTTCTACCTCATGGCGCACGTGGACGGCGCGGCCGTGCGGAGCCGGGAGGACACCCGGGATCTCACCCCCGAGCAGGCCCGGAGACTGTCGGAGCGGCTGGCCGAGGTGCTCGCCGCGATCCACGCGATCGACTACGAGAAGGCGGGCCTGGGGGACTTCGGACGCCCCGAGGGATACATGGCCCGCCAGCTGGAGCGCTGGGGACAGCAGTGGGAACGGTCGAAGACCGGCGAGTTGCCCGCCTACGACCGCCTGGTGGCCCTGCTGCGCGAGCGCCTGCCCGCCCGTTCGGCCTCGACACTGGTCCACGGTGACTACCGGCTCGACAACACGCTCGTGCGAATCTCGCCGGACCCCGACATCCTCGCCGTCGTCGACTGGGAGATGTCCACGCTCGGCGACCCCCTGGCGGACCTCGGCCTCACCCTCACCTACTGGCAGGACCCCGGCGACACCGAGCGCGCCTCGATCCCGGTCGCGGCGGGCGTCACCGTGGCCCCCGGCTTCCTCACCGCCCGCGAGTTCGCCGCACACTATGCCAAGGTCTCCGGCGCAGACCTGTCCGACCTGGACTTCTACCTGGCCTTCGGCAACTACAAGCTCGCCGTCATCGTGGAGGGCATCCACGCCAGGTTCAAGCAGGGCAAGACCGTCGGTGAGGGCTTCGAGCACATCGGCGCCGCTGTTCCCACACTCGTCCACCGGGCGCTGCGGGTCCTGGAGGGCTGAACCCGCGGTCGCGGTCGCCGTCCACCTTCGGACCCGTGGTCGTGGGTGCCGCACGGCCCGGTGAGCGGGGTATGACGGGAACTACTTCTGGCTTTCAACCGTCATGCAAGTCGCCATGGATACGCTGGCGACGCGACCGGTAACGCTTGTCTGTGAAGCAGCTCGGCTCACCGTCACGTCCGTTGTCGTTGTGGAACGCTACATTCGTTGACCTGCGAGGATTGAGGAATCGGTGATACCGACTAACGGACGGCACCAGCGACGGCGCCCGGCCTGGCCGGTCGCACTGGGAGCGATGGCGGTAACGGTGGTGCTGGTGGTGGGCATCATCGCCTTCGCCGCCAAACCGGACATTCCCCGCGGACAGCGCATGACAATTCCTCCCACGCAGGCGGCGCCGACACTGGAGGAACCACCCGCGGTCCAGGACTGGCCACGCTGGGGCATCACCCACACCGAGTTCAGCGCCGACAACGAGAGCGGCGCGGTCACCGAGGCCGCCTCCCACATGCTCAGCCGGGTCCCGATGCTGCAGAACCAGCACATCATGGGCTGGGGCGCGGGCAACCCCGAGCCCGCGCCCGGCAAGAACGACTTCCGCGACCTCGACCGTCGCATCAAGTTCATGTCCAGGTCCCAGGCCATCCCGATCATCACGCTCTGCTGCTCGCCCGACTGGATGAAGGGCGGCACCTCCGGCCGGACCGACTGGACGCAACTGGAGACGGCGCCCCGGCGCGAGCACTTCGACGACTACGCGAAGCTCGCCGCGACGGTCGCCAGGCGCTACCCCACGGTCAAGCACTTCATGGTCTGGAACGAGCTGAAGGGTTTCTGGAACAACGCCCAGAACCGCTGGGACATCGAGGGCTACACCGAGCTCTACAACAAGGTCTACGACGCGCTGAAGGCCGTCGACAAGGACATCAAGGTCGGCGGGCCGTACGTGTCGGTCGGCAGCACCACCGTTCCCGAACAGGGGGCGGAGATCCAGGGGCCGTGGGGGAGCGTCATCCAGCGTGACCTGGAGGCGGTCGAGTACTGGATCGAGAAGAAGAAGGGCGCCGATTTCATCGTCGTCGACGGAGCCTCGGTCACCAGGGAGGCCGGTGCCTACCCCGACGAGTTCACCGCCCTGGGCAAGTTCGGCGCCCTCACCACCTGGCTGCGGCAGAAGAGCGGCGACCTGCCGGTCTGGTGGGCCGAGTGGTACGTCGAGCCGGACAGCAGGGACTGGAGTGAGGAGCGCCGCATCGCGGTGCAGACCGCGGCGATGATGGAGTTCGCCACCAGCGGCGCCACCACCTCGCTCTACTGGAGCCCCCAGCGCAAGTCCACCGGCGACGACCAGGTCTGCCTGGGCTGCCTGTGGCACCCGAGCACC
Organism: Streptosporangium sp. NPDC001681; assembly: GCF_040298085.1. Lineage (NCBI taxonomy): Bacteria > Bacillati > Actinomycetota > Actinomycetes > Streptosporangiales > Streptosporangiaceae > Streptosporangium > Streptosporangium sp. NPDC001681. The sequence continues at coordinate 16,763 of NZ_JBEOZN010000174.1, forward strand.
GGTGCGGAGATGCCCATGGCGGGCATCCTGAGCGGCTTCACCAAGTGGTTCCCGCTCGGGACCAAGCTGGAGACGGTCACCTCCTCCAACGAGAAGGTGCGAGTCCTCGCCCAGGAGCGGCAGCTCGTGATGGTCAACACCACCGACGCGGCCGCGAGCACCACCGTGGACGGCAAGCAGTTCGAGCTGAAGCCGTACGAGGTCAGGTGGAGCGAGCGCACCGGCGCGTGAGCCTCGCCGCATCGCTACGGCCCGATCCACCTGGCAGGCTAGGCCCTGTCCTGCGGATCTTTTGCCTACCGCGGTCGCCCAGGCGGCGCCTCGCCGCGTTGTCGTCGGTCACCGCAGCACGCTGCGGCTCCCTCCTCCGCCTTGCGAGACACCACCTGACCGATC
>NZ_JBEOZN010000175.1:0-17083 GCF_040298085.1 Streptosporangium sp. NPDC001681
GGTGCGTTCGGGCCGCTGATCACCGCGGGCATGGGTGGGGCGGCCCTGGTCAGCGCGGCGGTCGGCGCGGTGACGGCGGTCGGCGGGAACGTGCAGGCCGACAGCGCCCGGCCACGACCCGACCCCGGGCTGACAAACGGATGCGCGGTTCGTGGCCTGGCCGGGCGGTTTGCGGATCCAGGAGGCGCTCATGGTCCGCGAAAAGGCGGCAGATCACCCCAGATGTTCAGTGATGTGTCCGGTCACCCGCAGGGACGCTTACCACGGGCCGGATCAGAAGTTCGGCCGGGCGTGGATCGGCGAGCCACCTCCGCGCCGGGGGCGAACGTTCAGGGCTCCGGCATCATGTCCATGAAGTAATCGCGGAAGCCGACACGCACCCCCACCACCCGGTCCCAGGCGAAGTCCACCTGCCACTGGCCGTACGGCCAGTGATTGACCATGTGTGCCCAGTCGTGGAATTGCATGCTGAAGCGCGGCAACGTGGCGCTGACCTTCACGGAGTCGGAGAAGTCGTAGCGTGTCGCTCCCGGTTCGAACCGTTCGAGCCCGCCCTCGTCCCACGGGTCCTTGGGGCCACGCTCCTCGGCCAGCAGGTTCAGCACCGCCGTCCCTTCCTCTGCCAGTCGCTCCCGCTCGTCCCGCACGTACCGCGCGACCTGCAGGTCGAGCTGCCTTGGACCGTCCTCGTCCCAAGGCAGCTCGAATTCGAGCCTGTCGGGTGTGCGCATCCACCAGCAATCCTCGGACGGTCGGGGGGTGGAACCGAAGGTCTGTATGTCGACATGTCCAAGGGCCAGCAGCAGGTCCACCCGATCCCGCTCGGTGGTGAACCAGCGGTCCGGGCAACGCCGCACCTCCGCCGACCACCCGGCGGCCCGAGCGAGCGCGTCCGGCAGCCACTGCTCCTCGTAGTGCACGGCGTCCGCGTCCAGGACCTTCTCGGCCTCGGCGCACAACGTTTCCCAGCCCGGCTCCAGCGGTGCCGACATCATTCCTGGCGCTCCCTCTCTTCGATGCCCGTACCCGAGCCGTCCCCACGCGGGCACACCGGTGTGAGCGCCCCGGGTCCGGCCCGGACAACGATGCGCCGCCGCAGCTCAGCGCGACGGACGCGAAAAGCCGTCTGGACGAGGTGGCGTCCGGCCCTGCGACGGGGCTCCACGGGGTCCATGGGTACGGCGGGCCGGTTGCACGGCGCTTACAAACCGCCGACCATCTTGTGGGGACGATCGGATCGCAGGGGCTGACGTGGAGTTCTGAACATGGGTATGCGTGAGGTGCATCTGATGTTCTTCGTCGCGGTGGAGGACGGCGTACGGACGAGAGACGAGGCCGCGACCGCGGTCGGCTACCAGGTCCGCGGTGTCGATGCGGGCAGGTTCATGCAGGGGAGCTGGCGGTCGCTCGACGCGACTGTCTACACAGAGTTGTTCGATGGGTATCAGCTGGTCTCGATCGGGATCTCGGCGCTGACCTTCTCCGAGATCAGGCATGGAGATCATCCCGAGATCTCGGCACCGCAGTTCGCTGACTGGTTCGCCGAGACCGCGCACGAGCTGCACACCGAGATCGGAATGCTCCCGTTTCGCAGCCACCAGAATGAGCCGGAGTGGCCGCCGACGATCTACGATCTCGTGCGGTTCCACGAGATCGGTGCGCTTCTCGATGAGAACTTCGCGTTCCTCTACCTGGCGCGGGGAATCCCGTACGAGGCCTATCTCGGTCCCCAGGAACGCGCCCTGAACAAGCAGGGCGGAGTCCTTCTGTTCGACGCGGACGACTCCCAGTGGGCCGCCAAGTAGGGGAGCCGCGGAACTCATCCCACACCAACCACTACCGGCGCGGCCTGATCGAATGCAATCGCGCCCGCTCTATCCCGAGCGGTCCTTCTCGCCGGGCGCCGTGGTGGGGCGGTCACCGGTCCTGGTGGACCGGGGGCGAAGGCGTTCGGCAACGAGAGAAGCCCCCGGCCAGGTGGTCGAGGGCTGCTGCCGTCGTACGGGCTACGCCATGGTGTATTCGACGTCGCCGAAGTCGGCCACCACGCGAAGCCGTCCGCCGAGGGCCTCGACGTAGGAGTGCAAGGTCGCGACCTCGCCGTGTTCGATGGCCGAGACTCTCGGGCCGGAGACTCCCATGGTGGTGGCCACGTCGCACTGGGCCAGATCAGCCCGCGGCTCCGCGAGCAGTCCTACCGGCGTGCCGAAAGCCAGATCGCCGTCCCCCGGCACCGGCCCGATCCTGACCCTTTCGACCGGCACCTCGACGAGGTGTTCCTGGCGTCCTGATCACGCGATCTGGAGCATCGTCGGTGCGGCCCGGTGAAGATCTTGCTGTTTGTGGTGCCGGCCGGGTCTTTGATGTGTATGTCGTGGGAATGGTGGCGTCATGGAGTTGTTCGCCCCGATACCGCTGGACGAGTGGCGGGACACCAAGGCCACGCTGCACCGGTTCTGTCAGGTGGTGGGCAAGATCCGGCTCACCGCCGAGGTCCGGCGCAACCACTGGTGGAACGTGCCGTTCCATCTCACCGGCAGAGGGTTCACCACCCGCCCGATGGGACAGGCGGACGGCAATCCGATCTTCACGATCGACTTCGACTTCGTCGGCCACCAGCTACTCGTCACCGAGTTGGACGGCCGGGCGGTGTCCTTCCCGCTCTACGGTCAGTCGGTGGCGTCCTTCTACCAGAAGGTCATGCTGGCGCTGGCGGAGCTGGACGTGCAGGTGGATCTGGACAGGCCGTGGCCGTTCGACCTGCCCGACTCCGGGCGGCCGTTCGTCGAGGACACCGAGCACGCGGCCTACGACCCTGCCATGGCCAATCGCTACTGGCAGGTGCTGAGCCAGGTGAACCTGGTGCTGGAGGAGTTCGCCGCGGGCTTCTCGGGAAAGATCAGCCCGGTGCACCACTTCTGGCACACCTTCGACATCGCCTGCAGCCGTTTCTCCGACCGCCGGGTCGACCAGCCGCCGTCGGTCGACTCCGTGACGCGGGAGGCCTACTCGCGGGAGGTGATCAGCTCCGGCTTCTGGTTCGGTGACGACGCCTTCCCCGAGCCCGCCTTCTACTCCTACACCGCCCCCGAGCCCGAAGGGCTGGAGAACGAACCTCTCAGCCCCGGGGCCGCGGAGTGGATCGAGCAGCGAGGCAGCCATCTGGCCGTGCTGCGCTACGACGACGCCCGATCAGCGGCCGACCCGCGCGCCGCGGTCCTGGCCTTCTACGAGAGCGCCTACCAGGCCGGAGCCCGGCGTGCCGGTTGGGACATCGCCTGGCTCGCCTGCCCCGGCGGGATCACCGACCCGCAACTGAGAACCGGACCCTGACCGGGAAGGTTCACCGGGTTAACCGTTGGCTCGGGCGTCCGCCGGTCTTGTAGGTTCCTGCGGTGGATGTCGACGGCAGGACAGTGATCCGGATCGCGGTCGCGGAGGACGCGGCGTCGGTCGCACGCGTCCACATGGCCTCCCGGGCGGCGACCATGCCGTACCTACCTCCGCAGAAGCGCACCCATGACCAGGTGGCTCGGTGGCTCCGGGACGTCGTCTTCAGGGAATGCCGGGCCTGGGTCGCGGTGCGCGGCGCGGAGATCCTGGGTTATGCCGCCGTCGAGGGCGACATGCTCGAACACCTCTACCTACGTCCGGACGTCCGCCGCCAGGGGGTCGGCACGCTGCTTCTCGACGAGGTCAAGCGGAACAGCCCCGATGGGGTCTCCCTGCACGTCTTCCAGCAGAACACCGATGCCCGCGCGTTCTATGAGCGTCACGGCTTCACCGTCCTCGACACCGGCGACGGCAGCCGCAACATGGAGGCGCTGCCCGACATGACCCTTCGCTGGACCCCGCACAGCACCCGGTGAGGGGACATCCGCTCAGGGGCCGATCCAGCGGACCAGCTCGTCCAGCGGCAGGCGGCCCGAGGGGATCGCGGACCTGCCGCGAGGCGCGGGCGCGGGGTGGCCGAGGGAGATCGCGGTCCTGACCTGCCACGGAGCCTCGACGCCGACCATCCGGCCGGCCCGCTCGGCGTTGGAGGCGGGGAAGAACGAGGCCGGGCAGCTTCCCAGGCCGAGGTCGTGCGCGGCGAGCATGAGGTTCTGGGCGGCCCGGCCCGCGTCGAACTCCGCGTCCTCGCCGCCCGTGCCGTGGTCCACCGCGAGCAGGACGACCACGGGAGCGGCGGCCAGGTGAGCCGCGTAGCCTCCCAGCAGGCTCAACCTCTGCTGCAGGCCGCGGTCCCTGACCACGACGAACCTCCACGGCTGGCGGTTGCGCGCCGACCCGGTCCAGCGAGCCGCCTCCAGCACCCGCACGATGTCGCCCGTCGGCACCGGTGTGTCAGCGAACCACCGGGTGGCCCGCAACGGCCCGCCCCTCTGCCCCACGCTCATCTCCCCGATCCCTCACAGCGTCCTGCGCTCATCATCTCGAAAGACCGGTTCGGCCCCGCGACCGCCGCCGGTCAGCCTGGACGATCGTTCCGCCGCGAGCAGGTGCGGCGGTGGATCTGGAAGGCCGGTGGCATCCGTACGCCGATCACGGCCCCGTCCGGGATGTGTCCGGCGGCGACGTCCTGAGGCTAGGCCCTGTCCTGCGGATCTTTTGCCTACCGCGGCCGGCCAGGCGGCGCCTCGCCGCGTTGTCGTCGGTCACCGCAGCACGCCGCGGCTCCCTCCTCCGCCTTGCGAGACACCACCTGACCGATCCTCGCCACGGCAAGATCCGCAGGACAGGACCTAGCGGTCGCTCCACTTGATCTCGTAGGGCTGGAGGGCGAACGACTTGCCGTCCACGGTCGTGGTGGTCTTCGCGTCGGTGGTGTTGACCAGCAGCAGCCGCCGCGGCTGCGCGAGCACCCGGACCTTGGGGTCGGAGGAGGTGACGTGCTCCAGTTCGGCTCCGGCCGGGAACCAGGTGGTGAAGTCGGCCACCAGCTTGCCGGTCGGGAGCTCGGCACCGGTCCGCGGGTCCCACATGCAGCCCTGGCAGGTGCCCTCCTTGACCTGCGGATTCCAGTACAGCGCGGTGGCGGCGCCGCTCTTGGCGAACTCGATCATCGAGGCGGCCTGGACGGCGAGCCGCATCGGCTCCGGCCAGGTGGTGTTGTCCTCGGGGACGAAGTACCACTCCGACCACCAGACCGGTAGGTCGCCGGTCTTGTCGCGCAGCCAGGTGGTGACCGCGCTGAACTTGCTCAGCGCTCCGAACGCGTCGGGCAGCAACTCGTGGGCGTCGGTCAGCGAGGCGCCGTCGACCACGATGAAGTCGGCGCCCTTCTTGTTCTCGAACCAGTAGTTGAAAGCGTCCAGGGCGTTCTGGTTGACGACTCCCCAGGTGCCCCGCAGCTCGGACTTGCCGGTCCTGTTGCTGTCGAAGCCGAGGTAGGGGCCGCCGATCTTGGCGTCGGGACGGACCGCCTTCACCGCGTCGTAGACCTTGTTGTAGAGGTCGGTGTAGCCCTTGAAGTCCGCGGGTTTGGAGTGGTCCTTCCAGAAGCCCTTGAACTCGTTCCAGACCATGAAGTACTCGACGTCGCGGTACTTCGCGGCGACGGTCGCCGACAGCTTGGCGAAGTCGTCGAAGTGCTTGGGGTAGGGGGCGTCCTCCAGATGCTCGGCCCAGGCCGAGTCTGCGGTCGGGCCCTCGGGGCCGCCCTTCATCCAGTCAGGGGCGCAGCAGAGCGTGATGATCTGTGTGCCGCCGGACTGCCTCATGAGGTTCGTCCGGCTGTCCAGGTCCTCCCAGTAGAACTCCTGCGGGCGCGGTTGGGGGTTGAGCGCCCCGAACCCCATGATGTGCTGGTTCTGCAGCATCGGGGTCTGGGCGAGCCTCCGGCTCACCTCCTGCTCGAACTGCGGGGTGACGTTGTTGGCGCTGACCCCCGTGTGGGTGAACCCCCAACGAGGCCACGCGGGGTCCACCGCCGGCGCTTTCTGGATCTTGCTGTTGGACGCCGCGGTTGAGGGGCCGGCCGCCGCCGTTGAGGGGGCGTCGGCCTGTCGCGCGTCGGGAACCGCCCGGTCCGGAGTGCCGCCGAAGGAACAACTCGCCGCCAGCATCGCCGTCATGACGGCTCCCGCGGCTGAGGCGACCGCCCGCCCGGGACGCCACCATGTCGATCCCCCAGTACTCGATGCCACCTGATCCCCACTCGATCTTCGTCGTCTGCTTTGCCCAGAGCGTTCCACAGGTCGAGTAAAAGCGGCGTATGGGGATGTGGTTCGCAGGCAAACGTTATGACGGATCCGAAAGGCGGGCGCGCTCGCCGGTCACCGCGGGCTGTCGCCGCCTTCGCGGTGTCGTCGTGAGCCGGGCCGAGGGCCGGTCGCGCACGACGACACCGCCATCACGAGCCTTCTGTCACAACAGGTCGTGCCACCCTCCCGGCATGAAGCTGCATCGCGACCTGGATCGCGGACTTCTACAACACACGCGGGCGACACAGTGCCAACGACGGGCTGCCGCCGGTCACATTCGAGTGTTGGCGTTCGCCGGCCGCCGCCCCACTCCGTCGGCCAGGTCGGCCGCGGCGGCGGACAACTGACAGGGCAGGGCGGGGCTGAACTTTAGTGGCAATACGAGAGCCCGCCCCGGGCGCCTTAATCGGCGAACGAGGCGGGCCCTCACATCAGATCAGCGGTCAGTTGTGCACCTGCACCGATCCCGCGGTGATCTCTTGGGGATCGGCCAGGTCCAGGTCGTACTCCAGCGAAGGCCGGTTGTCGTAAAGCTTGGCCCGTACCGGGTAGGCCCCGGTCTTCAGGTCCCACACCACGAGCCTGAGCCGTCCGGGATCGTAGCCGTACAGGACAAAGCCTCGCCCGTCCGCCGTTTCGCCCTTCACGGCGAGCCGGTCGTCGGGGGTCACGACCAGCCATTCGAGACGGTCCGATCTGATCTCGAAGTCCGTTCCCTGCACGCGGACGGTGACCTTGCCGTTGCCCGGCTCGGGCCCCTGGTCGGCGGGCAGGTACTTCGGGTTGAACTGGAAGTGTGCCTTGCCCTCGACGGGTGCGGGCGAGACGAAGTGGCCGCCGCCGGTGGCGAATCCGGCGTCGGGGTCGTAGGCCACGACCATGGTCTGCCGGTTCCTGGTGCCCAGGTCGTCGTCGGTGACGGTGACGCTGATCGTGTACATGCCGGGGTGGGCGTAGCGGTGCGTGCGGTCGCAGCGCTTGCCCGTGGCGGCGAACTCCTCCCTGACCCCGTCGTCCCAGACGACCACGCAGGTGTGGGTGTCGTTCGTGCCGGGGTCGCTGACCGGCACGGTGACGGTGACGTCGGTGCCGGCGCGGTAGACCGACCACGGTTCGGGGCCGAAGCCGTTGAGGTCGGCGGTCGCCGAGCCGCGCAGCGAGCCGCCGGAGCCGGAGACCCTGGGGGCGACGTTGCGTACGGTCACGCTCGCGCGGTCACTGACCGGACCGTTGACACCGTCGCCGGCCGTCAGCGTCGCCACGAACTCACCGTCGTCGTTGCACGTGACGGTGGTGCGGGCGGCGTGCGGTTCGGCCACCACGCAGGCGGCGCCCGCGTCGGTGCCGGAGACGGGGCTCACGGTCCAGGTCAGAGCGGGGGTGGACTCGCGGTCGTGGGCGTAGCCGTTGAGCGTGATGCGGGCGCCCTCGTCACCGGTGACATCGGGCCCGGCGTTGGCCGTGGGCGGTTCGTCGACAGGGGCGGGCAGCGAGCCACCGCTGCCGCCGTCGGTGATGTTCACCCAGAACTCGTCCTGGACGGGCGCGTTGGGGTCGGTCGAGGTGTACAGGATGCGGTCGCCGGTGTAGTAGGCACGCAGCCTGCCGCCCGCGACGGAGTTCTGCCGCTGCGGTACGGGCCGGACCGAGAAGTCCCAGTCGGGGTGTGCGGCGCCCTCGATCGTGGAGGCGAAGGGGTACTCGTCGCACTGCTCGGCGGGCGGCTGGGGTGGCGTGGGCAACCACAGGTCGAAGTACCAGTCCCGCTCGGTGCCGGTGCGGTAGCAGGCGGCCTCCTTGTGCGCCTCGTTCGACCTGGCGACCGTGGTGTTCGCGGGGTCGTAGCGGTGCAGGCCCGGGTCGCTCTCGCTGCCCAGACGGCCGGGCATCTTCTTGTCGCGCGGGCTTGGCACGCCCGGCGGGACGAGTAGCGGGTAGGTGTCGTTGGGGAAGTCCTGGGCCGTCTTGATGTGGAAGGCGACCAATTCGAGATCCCTGTCGCCGGTGGAGTAGGTGATGTGCGGGAGCACCTCGCTGAAGACGCAGGCATTCGGGGCGTGCTGGAAGTAGGTGGCCGAGTCACAACGGATCATCCGGTCAGGAGTGTGGATGTCATCGATCATCTTGAACTCTCCCTCCTCGCCGGAGGTCAACCTGATGAACCACTTGTGGTACAGCACCTTGTCCTGGTAGCTGGACTGGTCCTCATGGGAGTAGATGTCCCACTTGGCCCAATCTCCGCGATCCCAGTCCCCCCAGGTGCGGTCGATACCGGAGAACGCACCGTGGCAGTAGGTCGGCGACTCCTGGCAGTCGCCGACCGCGACGAAGGACTGGCCGGGCGCGGTGACCCAGTTGTCGATCAGGCCCCAGTCGTAGTCGACCGAGTCCTTCTCGATCCTGAAGTAGATCCGGGCCTTGCGTGTCTGGTTGCTGGACAGGCCGATGATGTTGTACTTGGCCTCGGTCGTTCCTTCGTGCTCCGGTGGCTTGTTGGTGTAGATCTTCCAGTAGTCGAAGATCATCGTGCCGCGCTGGCAGTACTGGAACCTGTTGTGGATACGGCCGACCGCGCTCTCCGCGCCCGGCAGCGACAGGCAGGTGTCGACGAAGCCGCTGTCGGGCTCGTCCGGCGGCTCGGCCAGGGCCGCGATCCTGCCCGCCTCCTCTTCGCCGTCACCGAACTCGGCGGAGTCGCGGTAGGACTTCTGACCGGTGGCGACCGCGACCTGCTTGGCCTCGCGCTGTGCCTGCTCCGGCGTGAGCGGCTCGGTCGCCTTCGCGACCTTGGTCCGTAACTGATCCGCGGTGAGCGTGGTCCCGTCGGCGTACCTGAAGCTGACGCGGACCTCGCGCTCGGTCTTTGGCTCCTCGGCCGCTGCGGGCGTGACCGAGGGGGTGACCTGGGATGACTCTGCGATGGCCGGTGGTGTGAGTGCTGCCCCCAGCACGACCACCAGCGCTAAGACCAGGATTTTTCGCTTCGAGCGACGTTTTCCCATGTGCCGTCTCTCTTCGGTTAAAGAAGATCAGTAAACGAAACGGCATCAACGTAACATTGATGATTTTGGTCATCAATACATGATTTTTCAGTTTTTGACGGCGATTGTCAGTCCAATAGGTAAAGGACTTCGGCCCACCGCTGGACGGCAGAATCTCCAAGCCATCCGAAGAACATCACCCCTGAAAGTCCCGCGAGTCCGCCGCGGCGCGAAAGCTCTCCGCCAGGTGCCGCAGGCCCGGTTCGATCCGCTCCGCCGGGATCGCGCCGTACCCGAGCACCAGTCCCGACCGCGCGGGGGTCTCGCCGTAGTAGGGGGCGAGGTCCTGCAGCGCGATCCCCGCCTGGCTCGCGTACGCCGTGACGCGGTCCATGTCGACTCCGGCGTCCGAGGCCAGGTAGGCGCAGAGGTGCAGGCCGGCGGCCGAGGGGATCGGCTCCAGCCAGTCGCGGAAGTCCCGCCGGAGCGTGGCGAGGATCCGTTCGTGGCGGGCCGCGTACTCGCGTGTCGCCTTGCGGACATGCCGTCCGAACAGGCCCTCGCCGATGAACCCGGCCAGCGCCGCCTGGGTGGGAAGCTCGCCGTACCAGTCGGTGAGTTGCCTGGCCCTGCGGAGCGCGGGCTGGAGCGAGGCGGGGGCGACCAGGAAGCCCAGCCGCAGCATCGGCAGCATCGTCTTGGAGAAGGAGCCGACGTAGATGACGTGGCCGCTGCGGTCCAGGCTCTGCAGCGGTTCCAGCGGGCGGTCCTCGAAACGGAACTCGCTGTCGTAGTCGTCCTCGATCACCACGGCACCCCGCCGCTCGGCCCATTCGAGCAGTGCGGCACGGCGGCCGAGCGACATCGGTGTGCCCAGTGGGAACTGGTGCGAGGGCGTGACGTAGACGAGGCGGGCGGAGTCGGGGAGGGCGGACACATCCAGGCCCTCACCGTCGACCGGCACCCCGGTGACCCGCGCGCCCAGCGACCGGAACAGCATCCTGGCCGGCGGGTAGCCCGGTTCCTCGACCGCCACGCGGCAGCCGGGCTCGATCAGCACGCGGCCGATCAGGTCGAGCGCCTGCTGGGCTCCCTGGGTGACGAGCACGTCGGCGGCGCTCGCCCGTACCGAGCGGGAGATCCCGATGTGGCGGGCGACGGCCTCCCGCAGGCTCGCATGTCCCGAGGGGTCGCCGTAGCCGGCGGAGCGCACCAGCGCCGGGCGGAACTCGCGGGCGACGAGCCTGCGCCACGTTTCGAGCGGGAACAGCCGGGCGTCGGGGACGCCCACCCTGAAGTCGTAGACCGGCTCCGTGGCCGGTTCGCCCGGCGGGGTGGGCAGGGACCGCCAGAGGTGGCGAGGGCGCACGCCGCTGCCCGCCGGCGCGGCCCGGGAGCGGGTGCGGCCGAGGGGCTCGGCGCACACGAAGGTGCCCGCGCCGACCTGGCCGACGAGGACACCCTCGGCGGTCAGCCGCTCGTAGGCGACGGCCACGGTGTTGCGTGACACGCCGAGCCGTCGCGCCAGCTCGCGGGTCGGCGGCAGGCGCTCCCCGGAGCGCAGGCGGCCGTCGAGGACGGCGTCCAGGAGCTGCCGGTAGATGCGGACGGACAGATCGCCACGCCCGGCGAGGCTCACATGGAAATCCACCCGACCACCCTTGTATTGGCCCAATGACTTCGCCCTCTATTGGATCTTATATGGGGCCAATCTGCTCAATAGAGTCACGCTGCCCCCAACGCGGAGGACCTCAGCGCGGCGACGACCAAGGAGTCCCATGTTCAGCCGGATCATGCCGCCTTCCGGGCCGCCCAGGATCCTCGCCCTCGCGCAGCTGGCCAACTCCATCGGAGACGGCGCCTACTACGTGTGCTCAGCGCTCTACTTCATCCGGATCGTGGGGCTGTCGCCGACCCAGGTCGGCTTCGCGCTGACGTTCGGCTGGGCCGCCGGGTTCGTGGCGGGAGTTCCGCTCGGACACCTCGCCGACCGCCGGGGACCGCGCGGCACGGCGGTCCTGCTGGCCGTCGCCACCGCCGTCGCAGTCGGCTCGTTCCTGTTCGTCCGATCCTTCCCGCTGTTCGTGCTGACCGCCTGCCTGTACGCGATCGCCCAGTGCGGTCTCGCCGCCGCCAGGCAGGCGCTGCTCGCCGGGCTGGTGGACAGGGCACGGCGGACCGGGGTCCGTGCCCACCTGCAGGCGACGGTCAACGCGGGGCTGGCGGTCGGCGCCGCGCTCGGCGGGGTGGCGCTGCACCTCGACACCCCGGCGGCCTACCTGGCGGTCCTGACGATGGACGCATTGAGCTTCCTGCTCTCCGCGCTGATCCTGCTCCGCCTTCCCCCGGTGCCGTGCACGCCGGTCACCGGAGCGGGCCGGCCGGCGTTGGCGGTGCTCAGGGACAGGCCGTACGCGCTGATCTCCCTCCTCAACATGATCACGCTGCTGAACATGCCGCTGCTCAGCCTGGTCATCCCGCTGTGGATCGTCCAGCGGACCCAGGCTCCGAGCTGGATGGTCGCCGCACTGCTGGTCCTCAACACCCTGGGCGTCGTGCTGTTCCAGGTACGGGTGGCCCGGCGGGTCAGTGACCTGGAGACCGCCGCCCGGTCCGTACGGCTGGCGGGCGTGGTGCTGCTCGCCTCGTGCGCGGTGTTCGCCCTGTCGTCGGCCGGGTCCTCGGCATGGCTCGCCGGAATCGTCCTGCTTGTGGCCGCCTGCCTGCAGGTGCTCGGCGAGATGATGCAGGCCACCGGCTCCTGGGAGATCGGATTCGACCTCGCCCCGGCCGACAAGCAGGGCCAGTACCAGGGCTTTTTCGGATCCGGTGCGGCGGTCGCGAGGATGCTCGGCCCGCTGTTGCTCACCACGCTGATCGTCACCTGGGGGACTCCGGGCTGGCTGGTGCTGGGCGGCCTGTTCCTGCTCTCCGGCCTGGCCATGGGACCGGCTGTGCGCTGGGCGCTGCGGACCCGGCGGCCGGTCCCCGCCGAGCCGGGAGGCGCGCGGGCCGTCTAGCGGCTGCTCGGATGCTTTGAGGCACGGCCGCCGGGACGACAGGGGCCTCGGCGGCCGTGATCTCAGGCGACGGTCGTCCCGATGGTGACCGGGTGCGGGGGAGGAGCGACGGCCTTGGCTCGGCCGACGCATCCTGCCGCACGGCTCCCGTGATATCGCGTTCGGTGTATTTCAGGGAATAGAGCCGTAGTAACTGGCACTTTAAGTTGAATTGTCTACTCGCACATAAAATGCGAAGAAGTCCCGTCGGGGTGGATTTGTTTTTCCTTGAAATGCCATCTGTTTGCTGACCCGAAAATGGGGGATGTGTTTTCCTTTTTGGTGTGCGGGTATTTTCGATTTGGATCACTGGAAATGATAAAAAATCGGATTCTCACTGAAAAGGGAAATACGTTGATTCCTCATGGGAGCGAACCGGCCGGGGGGCCTGTCAGCTGCCGCCTCTTGAAGTGTGCCGTCGTCGTGACCACGGCGGGGACGGTGCTGTTGAGCCAGGCGCCGGTGAGTGCGATGGCCGGGCCCGTGCCGGGCACCTCTGCCGGATCGGTTGTCAAGGGTGGCGGTCCCGTCGCATCCGTCGACCACCGCGGGGAGTGCCGTCACAGACCTTGCCGCCGTTGTGGCCGTCCGTGCCACCGTTGTCACAGATTCTGTGAGCGCGGACGGCGGGGACGTAAGGGGATACAGGGCGTTCCAGGACCTCGAGGTCCGGAGGGGCCGGCGGGTCCGGAGGGCGAGCGAGGCCCGATGGGTTTCCCCGGACCGCGGGGTGAACGGGGCCCGGAAGGTAGGAAGGGCCCACAGGGTGAGCAGGGTTCTGCGGGTCCGCAGGGTGAGAAGGGTGAGCAGGGTTCTGCGGGTCCGCAGGGTGAGAAGGGTGAGCAGGGTTCTGCGGGTCCGCAGGGTGAGAAGGGTGAACAGGGTCCTGCGGGTCCGCAGGGTGTGCGGGGTCTGGTGGGTCTGCAGGGTCTGCAGGGTCTGCAGGGTCTGCAGGGTCTGACAGGTCTGCAAGGTCCGGCTGGTGCTCAGGGCGAGAAGGGTGATCCGGGTGCTCAGGGTCCGGCGGGTCCGGCGGGTCCACAGGGCGAGGAGGGCGACCCGGGCCCGCAGGGTCCCCCGGGGCCGGGAATCGATATCGATTCGGCTTTCAATGACAACACCGAATACCTCGGTTATGTCCCCGGCGACGGCCGGACCCTTCTGCGGGATCCGAGAACCACTCCGAACTGGCACGACCTCTCGTCGGTGGCCGGTTACCCCGGCAACGTGCTCGGTGTCACCCTGGCGGCGTTGGGAAGGCGCCTGTACGTCACCGTGCTGAGCGGCAACGGCAGGGTCGCGCAGACGGCGTGCGTGGTCAACCCGACCCCCGGCAGCGGGGAGAACCCGGCATGGCCCGGCAACTGCGGTGCCTTCGCTTATCTGACGCCGCCCACGGGGCGGACAGCCGGGACGCGGATCAACTGGAACGTTTACGAGGACGCGGACGAGTCCGGGAAGCGGCTGAGAACACGGAAGCAGCCGAACCCAGCGGGGGCACGGGCTTCCTGAACCGTCCTGTGACGCCGCAGGCGGATGATCACGAACATCCTTTCGTGGTCATCCGCCTTTTCGGTTACCGGGGAGGCCGACCGTCCGGCCCCTCAGCCGTCGTGGCGGTCCTCGAAGGCGGTGAAGGCCGCCTCCTGCTTCCCGTCGGCTCCAGCCTGGTCGCTTGGTCACCGGCGGTCGCGGCGGCGGCGTAGCAGGTGCCGGGCGATCAGTCCGGCGGCCAGGACGACCAGGGCGAGGAGCAGGTAGGTGGAGTAGCGGGCGATCTCGTCGTACACCTCGCCGATGTAGTTGCCCACGGTGTACCCCAGCACCGTCCACACCGTGACCCACAGCGCCGCGCCAAGGGTGTTGAACGCCAGGAAGCGGAGCCAGGGCATGCCGATGGTGCCCGCGACGATGCCGTTGACCTCGCGCAGTCCCGCGATGAAGCGGGCGACGACGACGACCTTGCCGCCGTGCTGTTCGAAGAACCGCTCCGCCTTCTGGAAGCGTTCCGGGGGCAGCAGGACGTAGTGGCCCCAGCGGCGGATGAAGGCGCGACCGCCGGTGCGGCCGATCAGGTAGCCGAGGTTGTCCCCGGCCACCGCGGCCAGCACCGCGATCGGCACGATGGCGGCGAGGTGCAGTTGCCCGGCCCCGGCGTAGATCGCGGCGGTGAGCAGGATCGTCTCCCCGGGGACGGGAATGCCGAAATCCTCCATGAAGATCAGCGTGCCGACGGCCAGGTAGCCGTAGTGGTCCAGCAGCGGTGCCAGGTGGGCCAGCGGGCCGGGTAGCGGTGGGGCCATGATGTCACTCTATGAGTTTGTTTGATTACTCTGTGCCCTGGTTCGGTGTGGGGGTGACCTGGGGTGCCGTCTTACTGGTGAACATTCTGATCTGTTTTAGGCATTTAATGGCTATATGCCCGATAGATGGCTATTTGGGGGGAATGTGGCCAGTGAGCAGGCGGCATGAACCGCCGGGGCGTATAGCCGGCGGTTCATGCATCCGAATCAGGAGGTCCCATGAAGAAGGAACTTCTCGTCTCCGGGCTGAGCGTGCTGATGTTGAGCGCGCTCCCTGTCGCCGCGGGGGCGGCCACCCACTCCGCGCCCACCCCGACGCCGTCGGCGTCCTCCCCAGGCCATACGTCGTCACCTTCGGCCGGCGTGAGCGGCAAGCCGGTCGGCCCCGGCTGCTCGGCCCTGCCGCCCACGGGCAGGGGCAGCCTCAGCAACGCGGCCAGGGAGCGGGTCACCACCGCGGTGGCTGAGAACCCTGAGCTGTCCACCCTGAGCACCGCCATCAAGGACGCGGGTCTGACCAACAAGCTCTACACGGCCAAGGGCATCACGGTCTTCGCCCCCAGCAACGCGGCCTTCGACCAGTTGCCGCCCGGCACGCTCAAGAAGCTGATGGCCAACAAGCCGCAACTGGCCAAGCTGCTGACCTACCACGTGGTCGAGGGCAAGAAGAGCCCGTCCGAGCTGGTCGGCGCGCCGCTGAAGACCATGCAGGGCGGCCAGATCACCGTCAAGGGCTCGGGCCAGAACTTCATCGTCTCCGGCAGGGCCAAGGTGCTCTGTGGCGACATCGCCACCAAGAACGCCACCGTCTACATCATCGACAAGGTGCTGCTGCCCCGCTCGAAGTGAACCCGTGGGCGCTCGCGGTGACCATGAATCCTCGCCGGGTCTCCGAGGCGGCATGCCGGTGAACGTGGCTCACCGCGTCGGCGCGGACACTCCGTGAGCCGGGGCCGAGTCGGGAAACCCTCCGGAGGGTCCCATGCGGGCGGGGTGCCGCCGGTCGGAGCGCACGCCGACGCCCTGGGCGCGGAGATCCGCGTCCTGTGGCGGGCCGTGCTGCGGCCGGTCACCCGGCGAGAAGGCGGCGGCGGGGGCAGGGTTACCCTCAAACCACCTTAAAGGCGACAAATTAGATTATATCCGGCAAAATTTGAGATTGAGAGCTACGGCGACTACATCTCAAAACATGCACCTTATGTATAAATTTCATATAAATTTTACCCTAAAGTTGTTGGATGCGTAGAATGCATTGATTTGAGGCCTTGACGAAGATCCGTCCTCTGACGAAGATTCTTGCCAATTGCGTACTTTCTACCGGGCTGACCCAATACCCGGAGGCGTGCGCCAACTGGAGGCATCTCTCATGAGGAGTTCTCTCAATGGCAGGAGGCTCGGCCGTATCGCGGTCGTGCTCGCTCTTCCCGTTGCCCTGAGCTTCAGCTCGTTCCCCGTTCTCGCCGAGCCGTCCCCGCCGGCCAGCGAGGTTGTCCCCGACCGGCAGTCCAGCACAGAGCAGAACGGCGTGGCGCTGCTGCGCGTCATCGTCCCCGACGAGGCCGGCATCGACCGGCTCAACTCCATGGGCGTCGACCTCGCGGAGTACAAGAAGCCCGTCGACGGCGGGTTCGAGATGCACGCGATTCTGAGCCCAGAGGAGGCTCAGAACCTCCGCGATCTCGGATTCAACATAGTCGGCAAGATCTCCGACCAGACGGAGGTCGCCGATAACCTGGTCCAGCGGCGGGGCGCCGTCGCGGCCGAGATCCAGGCGGCGGCGGAGGTCGACACGCTGACCCCGCTCCGCGCCGAGTGGTTCACCAGCCTCGACGACCAGAACTTCCTGTCGATCGAGGTGAAGTCGAGCGCCATCGACGCGGCGACGGTGCTCACCGTCACCTGGGACAGTGGCGAGGGGACGGCCCCCGACTCGGGCGGCAGCGCGACGATGTCGCGTTTCACCGATGCCGGCCAGTACATGTACCACCGGTTCAGCTCGCCGCTGGCCCTCACCGCGGTTCCCACCAAGGCCACGATCACCAGCAGCCGGGGCGGCTCGGTCACGGTTCCGGTGACCAAGTGGCTGGGTGAGAAGCGCAAGGCCCCGAAGAAGCACTACGTCGCGGACTTCGTCGACCGTTACATGGACCCGACCGAGGTGACCAACCGGATCTCCGGCCTGGCCCAGGAGTTCCCGAAGATCTCGCAGATCATCAATCTGCCGTACAAGACGAACGGCTACCGCCGGGCGGCGCAGGCCCAGTTCGGCACGGTCGCGGCGAGCACGCTCTACGTGACCTCCAAGGCGTACGGGCACGAGGGCGGCAACGACATCAGCGTCGCGCTGGTGAAGCCGGACGCCGCCTCGGCCGCGCTGAGCGTCTCGGTGAGCGGCAAGGACGTCGTGGTCAACCTCGGCACCGGCGCGTCCGGTGCGGTCAACAGCACCGCCGCCCAGGTGGTCACCGCGCTCAACGGCAACGCCGCGGCGTCGGCGCTGCTGACCGCCGCCACCTACCGGGGCAACGCCGGTG